>JBDNFT010001093.1:0-1986 GCA_041689695.1 Planctomycetaceae bacterium
CCAGCTCGAAGAGCGACAGTCAGGAAAGGAAGCGATCCTTTCATCTCTTAGACCGGCTGATGAGGCCGATTTTACCGAGACCTGTCCGCTCCATCATCGAACGTCAGCATGTTGCCCTTAGCCGGTGCGTATTCGCAATCGGTTTGCCGGGCAACGGCATCTTGCCAGAGCTTGACGACCGGCAAATCTTCACGATTTGCCTACAGATCGTTTGTGCCACATCTGACGACGAAAGTCACGCGAGGGTGTCCGATCCTGGACATTATTTCTGACCCAACCTCTGGACAATTGCGTCAATTCCGTGATATCTGGTCGGGAATGAATAATTACGAAAGGAGTCAACCATGGACGAAACAAAAACGAAACCCACAACCGCCCCTGTAAAAACCATCCGCCACGGAGCCATCGCCGCATCAATCTGGAAGCGTCAAGCCACCAGTGGATTTGAATACTTCGACTTCACCGTCAGTCGCTCGTGGAAAACGTCATCCACCGGCAAAGAAGGCTATTCGAGCAGCTTCTTCGTACGGAATGCTGACGAATTGCAGGCGGTAATTCAGGAAGCTGCCGACTGGATTGAAAGCCAGCAAGCCAGCCTGCAGGAAAGCAACGATTTCAAAGCCCAAACAATTCTGCAGAAAGCGGCATGAATTTTCCGTGCCGACGATGGTCGTTCGACAGGCGAGAGTGATCTGACTCAGGCGGTGCGACCAGCGTACCCAGGAAAGGGCGACTTTCGATTCTACCTGTCCACTTTGAGCGCGGTCGCTATCGTTGACAGTGGCAACACAAGAGTCAGAGGGGCGTCTTTGAGCGGGATAGCCCCGTAAGACGCATACCACTTCGCAGCCCGAGTGCACTTGGCGTCAATCAGAATAGCGACGCCGCCGACTTCGCTGGCCGCCAGCAGGCACCTTCGGCCAGCCGCAAGAATCAATTGCCCGCCAAGTCCCTCTCCCTGACTGGAAAGATTGACCGCCAAACGAGCGAGTCGAAAAACGGGCACATCGTATCGGGCCAACCCTTTTTTCAAAACGTCCGGCGTGATCGCATATTCCAGCGAAGCCGGACTGAGACTGTAGAATCCAGGAATCGTTTTACTGTCCGAATTCGAAATCGCCAGAAACGTTTTGGAGGCCCCCCCGGTCGTGGTTCTTTCGAGCGTGCTGCTGCAGAAACTCGTTGAGGGCCGGTTCTCCACAGTCAAACGAGCCACGATCATGTTTCTTCGAAATTGCCTCTTCGTGCCATTCAGAAACATTCATGACAACTTCGGCAGAGCACGAGCCGCCTTACGCAGTTTCGCATTGGGTGCCGGAGGATTCTCCAGAAGATCCAGGACACGTCGACTATCGCGTTGCGTCAGTTTGACATTTTCATGTTCCTCAATGACGGAATGAGCTTCGCGCAATGCCGTACGAAGAATGAAATCTGTCATGTCAGTCTGTGCCAGAGCGACGGCGCGCATAATCACCGCTTTGTCTTCTGAACGAATTCGCAGGGCAACTCGACTGTTTTCACTCACGGCTTCTCTGGGCATGGCAATCTCCTTGTTGTACGTTTTGAAAGTGTACAACGCATTGCAGCAATCGTCAACGTTTTATTTCGTGACGCCAATAACGCACTGGTTTCGATCAGGGTGTCTCTGTCCTGTTGGTCTCACGTTCGGCGTGTATTGCCAATCCGTGAGTTCGTTCGAACTGATCCATCAGTATCATCTGGCGATAGACCTCGAACGCCTTGCCGCCTTTGCCGCTGGCATGTAGGTAAAGCCGTTTCTTCATGGCGTCGGCGGCTTCCAACGCCTCAGTTTCGAAGGCGTCGTGGTCCGAGGGTGACATTGCATCCCAGAAGGCCATAAACGCCCGCTGTCGTGAATTCTGCTTTTGGAGGGCCTGAAGCTCGCGTTTGGTGCTCGCGCGCTGTTGTGCTTGTTTTTGGGCTTCTTTGGCCTGCTGGCGTTCGTGTCGCTGAACGGAACTTTCA
>JBDNFT010001094.1:0-5493 GCA_041689695.1 Planctomycetaceae bacterium
GCCGCAATCTCCGCTTCACCTGCAAGCCCATCGCTGGAAGTTCGCACTTCCTGTCGATCCGCCGAGAGACCGATGCTTATTCGACGCCGAATCAGGCATCGTGGCCTGTGGTGACTGGGCTGGCGGCCCGCGGGTGGAAGGCGCTTTTCTGAGCGGCATGGCAGCTGCGGGCAGGATCCTTGGAACGCTCTCTATGAAACACAACACGACAGCATCCCAATTGAAATTGTTTTAGAGGCTCTGACAAAACCGGGGTGAAGTACAATCGCATCATCACCGTCGACCGCCAGTTGTTCGACAAACCGCTCAGTCGTTTGAATTCTTCGGAGCGGTTGAATGTCTACAAACGATCCAATTGTCGTCGCTGCGGCACCAGGATCGTAACCTGGCTGTTGGGCAACCGAAAAATGTACGCATGCAGAAAGTGTCAAAAGACGAATCAAAACTCTTAACCGCTTAAGAGGACTCATTGACTTTAGTGGTGCCAGGAATTGGCGTGCATTCGTGCTCAGCAGAGGTTCGAAATCGAACGTCTCGACTGATCTGCTTCGGTCCTGGCAGCGCATGGGTGATGCCAATCGATGGATCAAGCGTCTGCCCGTCACTTAAACTACTCGGGTGCTCAGAGTGTCAGTGATTGATTCCGCGTAGGGCTACCACTGCTGCTGTGAGACTGACGTATTCCGGAGTGCTCAGCGGAAGGCAATCTCGCTCTCCGGCGGGAGAACAGGTCTCATCTGCTTTTCTCCGACTTCTCATTCAAGAAAGCACATAGCAGGAGTTTGCCACTTACGGACTTCCGGTGTGGTTTATGTGGGTTGTCGGCGGGCTTAAAGTACTGCTCGCATTGTGCTTGCTCGTGAGTTTCTGGAGACCTGAACTGATGCGTCCCGCTGCAATTGGAATGGCCATGCTCATGGTGGGTGCCGTAGGGATGCACATCAAAATTGGGGACGCACTCAAAAAGACGACGCCCGCATTAAGCGTCCTGATGTCCGATGATCTCTTAAAAATCCCCTGGCTGATTCACCATTCACGTCGTCACCGTGTGGTTCGATACCGACGTCATAGCACAGGTGATGCAGAATTGCTCAACCGCACTTGATTTTTCGATGATTTCACCGGAGCCAACCTGACGTGCATGATTGCGGGACCACGGTCGCAATTCCCCTTGCACATGATGCAGCAGTCCGTCCATCTGAGTGACGTGGTGTCGAATTGCATCGCGGTCACCCTGGTGCTGCTTCGCATGCACAAACTTCGCAGACTCAAGCAGTGAATAGGCTTCTTTGTACGTCTCCTGAAACGACGTAATTCCAATTGTTGTTCCCGAAATTACTGCCATGATGATGGACCACATGGTGATGTTTCGCGTGGTGAGTCACACGCCAGATTTAATGGGGCTTGTGCCGTTGCGCGCGTCGGTGGCGCACACCGGAGCAGTGAGCAAAGCAAGTTGGACGTTTTGGTTCAGGGCGCCCGACGACGCGCTGGTGCCAAACGTTTCGCGGTGTTAACCGATGTGACCGACGCAGGTTGCCGCGATGTGTGAAATGGCTTCGGTCGATCTCACCGACGCAGATTGGCGCCTCGCTTTACCGACGCCACTGTTCGCGAACTAAGGCGGGTTGGGCTGACGGCGTTCGCGATAAAAACACGCTCTCCTGTGCGCGCTGCGAGGGAACAGGGCTCGACCTCATTTCGCCGACTTTCTATTTCAGTTTTCGTGAAACATGCCCGTCAGAAACTCTTCCACCACCATTACCCTTTATCCATCATGTCCACTGGCCCCCCGGGAAGATGACGCTCGTTCGCCGTCGGCATTAGCAATCTGGCATTGCGGTGGGTTCGGATTCGACTCCCACGGCGTCGTGACGCAGAGCAGCGACAGAGTAGCGGTTCGTCGGATACAGTCGATTCATCCGACGTCTTTGGGAAAGAGAGACAGTGTTAAAGTAGCCGTCAATCGATCGTCGGAATCATCGACGATGCTGTTGGCGTTTGTGGAGATCTTTTCCGCCGCGTCACAAAGCGCACTCAGATCCAGACCGCCCAGGTGAGCAGTGAGTCCGTCGATCAGATTCTCAGAGATCAATTGAAACAGCTCGCGTGCGCGTGCAGCGTGTCGCTGTACGCCGATCGGGCGACCCTCACGCAGCTTGACACCGGCAGCGGCCAGTTTGATCAGGCCCTTGAGAAAATCGGCCTCACGACCGGATCGTCCGCATGCAATCCACACCTGCTCCCAGGTCTCGTGAGCTTCCCAATAGAATCCATGGTTGAACAGGTCGATGCCGAAGAGATAGTCGGAGCACGCCTGCCATCCGGAAACCAGACTGACCGACGCGACAGGCCCCTGCTGAACTTCGCCCGGTGAGATCGCGTGCAGTCCGTAGCTGTGGCCGGCCGGGTCGCTGACTGGATGCGGCAGACGTCCGGGAACGTACGAATATGGCGGAAGCCGCCGATCAGGGCACAGGCGTAACATGAATGTCATTCCTTAATGAGATCGCAGTGTGACTCCAGATTGTGGTCAGAATCTCTAGTCAGTAAGATGATAGATGAACTTTCTTCCTTCTCCCACGACTTAACACGGAGCATTTGATGTCTCTAAAAACTCGACGCAGCTTTCTCAAAACAACGTACCTGATCGCTGCCGGAGCCGCGTGCGGTGCGTTGCCGCGATTGGCATACGCCGCCGAACCGACGGGACTTAAACTCGGGATACAACTTTACTCGTTACGCGGCTACAAGCTGGACGAAGCACTGCAGCATGCCAGCGATCTGGGCTTTGAGCAGGTGGAGTTCTATAGCGGAATGCTGGCCACGAATGCGACTGACGAAGAGATTGCGGCGACAAAGAAGAAAGTTGCCGATCTTGGAATGTCGGTTTCCGGGCATGGCGTGAACCGATTGACGAAAGATGCTGCCGAGAATCGAAAGATCTTTGAATTTGCAAAGAAGCTCGGCACACCATACATCACGGCGGACCCGGACCTGGATTCTTTCGACAGCCTGAATGAACTGGTGAAGGAATTCGACATCCGAATCGCAATTCACAATCATGGTCCCGGCCATCGTTACAACAAAGCGATCGATGTGTTGCGTGTCATCGAAGGACGTGACGAGCGAATTGGAGCCTGTGCCGATCTGGGACATTACATTCGCTCCGGACAGAATGCTTCGGAAGTCATTCGCTTGCTCAAGGGCAGGTTGTATGGAATTCACCTGAAAGACTTCGCCGAAATGCAGGACAAAACGAAAGGCGTGATCCTTGGCAAGGGGCATCTGAATTGCGAAGAAGTTTTCAGCGAGCTGCAGTTGGCTGGATTCCCGGCGAACGGTGCTTTATCACTGGAATACGAAGAGAACGAAAAGAATCCTTTGGCGGATATTCGAGAGTGCTTCGCCGTCGCAAAGGCGGCAATGACCTCGGCTACAAAAACGAATTGACAAGGGATGGTATGCGGCAGAGAAACACGTTCTGAAATAGGCGGTAAAAACGAAGATCGGGGACTGGCGTCATTTCGCCAGCCCCCGACTTCGCAGAATGTCCGCACAATTTGATGCGCGGCAGCAGGGGAATTGCCAATTCCCAAAGCTGTGGCCAGACAACCATTTGCCATCGAACATGCTGAAGGATGCAGATCTGAGGACAGATCTGCCTACGTTGTACTCCGACCTGTCCCAGGTCGGATTCCTTCGGCGTGGTGATATCCTTAGGGTCGGTCTGGTTTTGGCGCTCGTGTTACGTAGCCGCTGCCTGCAGTTACTTCACGCAGCAAGCGCCGCCCGCACAGCATGAACCTGATGCACAGCAAGCCGTGTCGCAAGCACACGGACCACCGACGTCGCAGGCACAGCCGAGTTCACGGCAAACGCAGTTTTCGCATTTGCAGTTGATGCAGCAATCACAACATGAAGCAGACGTCTGGGCAGTTTCCCGCGCATGCATGGCTGCAAACGCAAGAGGGGCTGCAATCAGACACACAACAAACGCACTGATGAGTTTTTTCATCGAAGGAATCTCCACTGAAGTTCACGAAAAACAAGTGACACAAAAGTCATCTGTTCCGGACAGTGGTTAATTCCTCCACACGCACAGGATCGCCTGCCTGAGATTATGGGCACACGGATCTCCGGGGAACTGATGTTCAGGTCGAACTTCCGCACTGCCACTTGATGCTGACATGCGGACGGGAGCTTTGAAATCCGTCAGCCCGATTGTCTGAACGTGTTTTTGCTGAATGCGCTGAGGCGCGACAATGACGCCTTCGGTCAGCGGGGATGCTGAGCAGTGACGTGTCCCAGGACAGCCAGTATTCGATGGCGACGAAGTTCTGGAACAGCCACACGTTGAGTTCGCAAGTTCGTCGTCAGATGGCTGCTGACAGCAGCAGCAGCATCCGTGCGCTTCAATAGCACAACAACCGCCATCGTCCTGCGATTCACCGCAAGATAAAGAAGCACAACAGCAGGAACCGCCATGGAACAAACTGCTCAGCACGAAAACTGCTGCGAGCAGTCCGCGTGTGATTTGAGTTGCAATTGTGAGTGTTTGAGATTCCATGAGTTCGCCTATGGACGGCATTGTCCGAGAATCCGCCCAAAAGGTCAAAGGCAATTTGGCGAGGTTGAGATTTGCTGCTGATTTGCCTCACTGGCCTCAATTGTGTAAAAGCGATTATGGACCTGGAGAAACGTGCGCCCAGCCGCTCACCTCGTTTTGTTCGCTGCAAACTTCCCTGCTTTTTGTGAAATCCCGCCTCCAATGACAAAGCCCAGTCAGACCGCAACTGTTTCGACAACAGGCCGCAACGCAACCCTGATCGCTGCACTTCTTGGTTGGATGTTTGATGGTTTCGAGATGGGCCTGTTTCCGCTCATCGGAAGACCAGCTCTGACGGATCTGCTGAAAGGTACAGACCAGGCGGGCTCAGAAGCAGACTGGTTTGGCGTGATCATCGCCGTGTTTTTGGTCGGTGCTGCCAGCGGTGGTGTTCTATTTGGATGGCTGGGAGACAAGATCGGTCGCGTTCGAGCCATGTCGCTGAGCATTTTCACGTACGCTGTCTTCACAGGTTTCTGCGGATTTGCCACGGAAGCATGGCATATCGCGGTGCTCCGATTTATCGCGTCCCTCGGCATGGGTGGGGAATGGTCGCTCGGCGTCGCACTCGTAAATGAAATCTGGCCGGGGAAATCAAGAGCTTTCATCGCGGGTCTGATCGGTGCTGCGTCGAACGTCGGCTTTCTGCTGGTCGCCATGTTGAGTATGGGGCTGACTGGCTTCATCGACGGCACCCATTCTGTGCTGACGTCGATCGGAATTTCCGAAGAATCGTCGCAGCATCTGCTCGCGAATTCGGCGTGGAGATTCCTGATGATCAGTGGTGCGTTTCCGGCTTTGCTGATTTTCTTCATTCGGCTGTTTGTTCCGGAATCAGCCAAGTGGGAAGAGGAACGAGACAGCGGCAAGACGTCGCATTGGAA
>JBDNFT010001095.1:0-6346 GCA_041689695.1 Planctomycetaceae bacterium
ATATCAACGCACTTCATGAACGAAGCCATGCGCTGTGATCACATTTCGCTGATGCACGCGGGCAAAGTGTTGGTGCAAGCTAATCCGCAAACAATCGCAAGTTCTCAGGGCGGCGGTGTTCACGGACTGGAAGAGGCTTTCATTCAATGCATTGAAGGAGCCAGCGAGAAATCGACGGTGCCAGTGAGCGATTCTGTAGCTGCTGAAGAGAATGGACAGCTAACATCGTCGGCACAAGCGAAGAAACCTTCGTTCGCGGGACTGACTCGCATGCTTGCCTTCAGCTATCGCGAAACGATGGAAGTGCTGCGTGATCCCGGGCGGCTGACGTTTGCTTTCGGCGGTAGTCTGCTTCTTCTTTTGGTGATCGCTTATGGGCTTTCCTCGGACGTAGAGAATCTCGCCTATGCCGTACTCGACGAAGATCGAACGCCAGAAAGCCGTGCCTACCTGCAGGAGTATTCGAGCTCGCGATACTTCACCGAGAAAGCTGAGTTGCTCAATAAAGACGATCTGGAAGAAAGGCTTGCGACGCGTCAGATCACGATGGCCATTGAGATTCCGCCGTCGTTCGGTCGCGATTTGAAACGCGGTCACGCTCCTGAAGTCTCCGTGTGGATTGACGGAGCTGAAACGTCCCGTGCGGCGACGATTGAAGGTTATGTCGAGGGAGCTCACGCTAAACTCATCGAACGATTCGCTCGCGAGAGTACTTCGCCCCAGGTGCAAAGCGAACTTGCGTCGTTCGAACTGCGTTATCTGTACAACCCGACGTTCGAGAGCATCTACGCAATTGGCCCCACCATACCAACGATGATGCTGCTGCTGTTTCCTGCAATCCTGATGGTCGTCAGTGTCGCGCGAGAGAAAGAGATCGGTACGATCACGAACTTCTATGTCACGCCCACGCGACGCATCGAGTTCCTGATCGGTAAACAGCTCCCCTACATCGCTATTGGAATGGCTAACTCCGTCATTCTGACGCTGGTCGTCGTCTTCTTGTTAAAAGTTCCAATGAAGGGAAGTCTGTTAACGCTCACCTTCGGTGCGTTGCTGTACGTCACCGCCACCACATCTACGTTGGAATCGGCGAGTGGAGAGGCACTGAAGCGATCTACAACAAGCAGCATCCGAATGTTCCTGATTCGCGGATTCCGATAAAGTCTGATTCAAACGGAATCTACCGTTGGGATTGGGCTCCCGACGACGCGGTCGTTTACAGCATTGGAAAGACGGGGTATGCGAATATTAAAGTCGCGCTGGCGGCACGGGACAAACCCCACCGAATCGAATTGCCGCCACTGATGAAAATCTTCGGCTCGGTGACAGACAAAAACACCGGCAAGCCGATCGAGAAATTTTCCGTCGTGCCGGTCAAAGCGTTTCGGCCCGACTTCTATTCCACCAGCTTTCAAGATCGTGCTGAAGCGGAAGGTGGCAAGTTTGAATTGCCGATCAACAGTCATGGTCAATCTGGCAACCGCTACATGGTTCGAATCGAAGCGAATGGCTATCGAACCGCCTTTTCAACGAAGTCAATGCAAGTCGGCGACCCACCTCTGAATGAAGATTTTGAATTGGAACCTGCCGCTGCGGTGACGGCGGAAGTCTTGGCTCCGGACGGAACACCGGCCATCGATTTCATGGTCGCGGTGGGCACTCCCACATCCGCTCCGCAGTTTTCCATCGATCGACCCGACGCCTCTTTCGTAATTGCCTTCAAGGTATCCGGCGAAAGTCGATTTGAATTGCCGGCGACGTTCGAGCCACAACTCATCCGTGTGTTCAATGACGCAGGGTTTGCCGAGGTCGCTCTGTCGCCCGGCGAACCGTTGGGGATCATTCAATTCCAACCCTGGTCATCGGTTTCCGGTCGCTTGATGCAGGGTGACAAGCCGATCGCGAATGAAGGTGTCTATTTCCGACCGCTGGTTCAGCGCGGTTTGACGGAAGCCAGATTCCAGGATTCCTTCTATACCAGAACCGATCTCCAAGGCAATTTTCGGTTCGATCGTTTGCCGCCGATGGCTGGCAGTGTGCAAGCACTTCTTGGCCCATGGGAACCATCGCCAATGAGTTCAAGTCAATCCGTTGCGGTTCATCTCCAGCCCGGTCAAACGACAACGCTTTCATTGGGTTCGGTTGGGAATCGAGTCATTGGCAGAGTGGTTGCCGAGGGACGTGAAAACGACGAACTGAGTAAACAGTGGTCGCTCAATTACTTGATTAGCCGTGATTCCGGAATGGCATTGCCGGCCGATGCGAATCCCTTGATGATCGGTCCCGAACAAACCGTGGACTCGGCCGTGCTTCAAAGCGGCGATTTTTCGACTTGGCTTGGAACCAAACGACATTACTTCGTGAAACTATCCGACGAGGGCGAATTGCGAATCGACGGTGTTGCAACAGGACAGTACGACTTGGTCATCCAGTTGTACGAACAGCCGGCGGGATGCCTGGTCGAGACCATCGGGCAAATGTTTTTGCCTATCACGGTGAAAGAGGGTCCGGACGCGGCAAGTGTAAAAGACCTTGGCGAGATTGCCGTCGAGTGTCGCATCGGCCCGCGTGTCGGTTCCGACATGCGAGCGTTCAAATTTATCGATTCCAGCGGCCGAGAGCAGTTCGTCGATGACATGCAGGAACGTTACGTGCTATTCCACGTTTGGGCAAGCTGGTGCACCCCGTGTCTTGCATTGATGCCAAACCTAAAGTCAACCTTTGACGGCTATCAAGACGAGAATTTGACCGTCGTTGGATTGAACGTTGACGACGTGGCTCAGCAATCCGAAGCCAAGACCCTGGTCGAAAATGGTGATTGGAATTGGGCGATGAATTACCTGGGCAGCGAATCGGCGATGATGCGTCAATTGGCCGTCAGTTCCGTTCCGGCGTATTACCTGGTCGGACCGGACGGCAAGTTAATCATGTCTTCCAACCAATGGGAAGAGATCCGAAAGCAACTCGATTCTGAGTTGAGCCGATAGAAATCAACTCTGGTGCAGGCAATTTGAAGATGTGGTGTCATAGAGTTCGCCCGCCAGCATTTTTTTCGTTCAGTTTTCATGGATCTTTCTTCAGGCAGATTCCACATCAAAGAGTGCTTTGTCCAGGGCGGCTTTCATCGCCCGCATGGACTCCTTGGCAAATTGCTTCTGCTTGTGGCGGACATAGGGATAGCTCAACCATGCAAATAACTGGTGAGGACGGGAGAAGGCAAGAATGTCGTACCAAACGGAATCGTCACTTGCGTGCCATTCAACCTGAAACCGTTCTTCTCCGCATTCGGCATGTTCAGGCAGAGTTCCATAGGCAAAGGCAAATCGTCGCATCGGTTGATCCTCGTCAACGACGTAGACGATTCGACACGCAACCAAAACCCACAATCCCAAAGCACGCGCCAATACGCCGACATTCTGATGCTGCGCCGGAGCGTCATCTGGGCGGTAAAGTTCAATCCAGTCAAATCGGTAGTGCTGCCAATTTTGGAGTGCGAGTTTAGCGGCTTCGAACGTTGCAAGTCCTGACCCTAAACGAATCCTATTGTGGTCAACGATGAATCCTTTCGGATACTGACCATCCTTAGTTGCTCCATCCGCTGAATACGTGAATTCGCTGTGGGATTGCGATTCGATGACTTGTTCGATGAATCGTTTGGCAGGCTTGCTGATTAGAAACATTGGTTTTCAATTACTCTCGCAGTTTTCTGGCGATCTCAAATTCGAATGAAGCTGAACGTTTCATCCAATTTGTGGCAAATGTGTGGCAACTGACGGCACTCCGCAGACCGGGGTTGAGTTCGCAAGCCTCACGGCATGCTGCAGTCAATGATCAAACTTATCAACTCAGCACTGCCAAGTTGTTCCGGCTTCGTAAAGCGAATCCGCACGGCGTCCTGGCCGTCGCGAGTTGGCTGAATATCCTGGCTGTCGCCGATCGCTGCGATGGCTCCAATCGTCACCTTGCCCGTTGGTAAATAAAGAATCAGATCCACACTGTCAGAGCGTTTTGTGTGCAGCTCAGCGACAGATTTTCCGCCTTTCGATCGAGTCCAGTTGATCTTACTGCGGATTCCATATTCCACGTCGTTTTTTTCAAAATGCGTTTCCAGAACTGGCAACAGACGCTCGACGATTTTGATGTCCCACACGCCGCGGTCGGTTGCAGGAACACCTTTCTTCATCAGGTGCCATTTGCGGCCGAGAACCTTCCACGGCATTACGTCTTCTGGATTGGCAGCTTCAGCTTTGGACAGACTCATGTACGATTTTAGAGCCTGCTTGATGAATTGACTAAACTCCGGTGTGTCGATTTCTGATTTCTGCCAGACCTTGATTGTCACTTCCTGCCATGCTGTTTTCAGATCGCGAGCTTTGACGCGAGGCTCACGGCCATACGCTTCGACATCGTTCATTTCATCCAGTGGTTTCAGTCCCAGGCTGGCGTCGAGAATTTCGGTATTGAATTCACCTTTTTTAACACGGAAGCAAAGTGCTAATAACCACTCGCCGCCACTGCGTCCGTGCAGGAACCAGCCAAGCCCTTTATCCGCGCGAACTTCGATGGTGGCGCGGTCATTCCAATTGGTCGGCGCGAGTCCCTTTTCTTTTTCGATCAAATCAATCACAAGCTGCAACGCTTGACCATCCCAGCGGCAGGGCTTACCAGTGTGCGCGATGCGGTCCTGAGTGTGCCATTTGCGACCGTCAACGTCCCACGGCAGTTTTGCCGACTTACCGAGTTCTTCTATGCTGACGTCGCCGGATTTTTTGGCAGCGACTTCGGCTGCGTCGAAGGTCTCGATCGTGCCGCGAGTGGACGCCGCAAGGACAGGGGCAAGGAGTTCGCCAGTCCAACTTCGCAGTCGTAGCCCGATTTGTCCCAAATCGGGAGCCTTTCGCCTGGACAGTCCTGAAGATTGCGGATTTGGGACAAATCCGCCTGCAGTTGCGTACTCAACGACATTTTCTGGTGTTCCTTGAACAACGATCTGCCCACCGCCGGAACCAGCTTCAGGCCCGAGGTCGATAATCCAATCGGCAGTCTTGATGACGTCCAGATTGTGTTCGATAACCACCACTGTGTTGCCCTGTTCGACCAGACTGTTCAGCACGCTCAGCAGCTTCAGAATGTCGTCGAAGTGCAGTCCGGTTGTGGGTTCATCCAACAGGTACAAAGTGCGACCGCGATTCGGCTTACACAATTCCGCTGCCAGCTTGATACGTTGAGCTTCACCGCCGCTCAATGTTGGAGCGGACTGGCCGAGCGTCAGATATCCCAGACCGATCGCGTCGAGCGTCGCCAGCGGCGCGCGAATTTTGGGGACGTTCGAGAACAGTTCCAGCGCCTTGCTGATCGACATTTCAAGTACGTCAGCGATGCTGCAGTCATTGAATTTCACTGTCAGCGTTTCCGCGTTGAATCGTCGGCCTCGGCACGTTGGACATTCGACCCAGACATCAGGCAGGAAGTGCATTTCAATCTTCTGTTGCCCCATGCCTTCGCAGTCTTCACACCGACCTCCCGCGCGATTGAAGCTGAACCGACCGGGCCGGTAGCCTCGCACTTTCGCTTCCGGCATGCGGCAGAACAATTCACGAATTTCGTCGAACATGCCAGTATACGTTGCAGGATTTGAAGCCGGTGTAGAACCGATAGGATTCTGATTCACCAGGACAATCTTGCTGAGGTGTTCAACGCCCTTAAGATCTCGAAACGCCCCCGGCGATTCAGCGGCCATGTTGAGTCTTCTGGCCACAGCCGGAGCAAGAGTGTCCATGATAAGCGAGCTTTTCCCTGAGCCGCTGACTCCTGTGATACAGACAAACGTCTTCAACGGAATTCGCAGGTCAACGCTTCGCAAGTTGTGTTGCGATGCGCCGAGAAGTTCGAGCCATTGTAGCCCGACCTGTCTCAGGTCGGGACCAGTCGACTTTGACGAATCTGACAACGCGGAAGCAAGAATAAGTTTGCCAGGCTTCTTCTTTCCTTTTGGGACGGTTTTGGCTGACTGCGAATTTTGCCCGAGTGCCAGGTCTGAGGGTTGCGGATCTGAGACCGATCCGCCTACACGTCGCACCATCGGCACCGGAATTTCTTTTGTCCCGGCCAAATACGCTCCCGTCAGCGACGCCTTGTTCTTCTTCATCTCCTTCGGCGTTCCCTGAGCCACAACGTTGCCGCCCAGACGTCCAGCTCCGGGACCGAAATCAAACAGACGATCTGCAGCGTCAAGAACTTCGCGATCGTGCTCGACAAGCAACACGGTATTGCCCAGATCACGCAACCGCTTCAGAGCGATCAGCAATCTGCCATTGTCTCGCGGATGCAGGCCGATCGTGGGTTC
>JBDNFT010001096.1:0-5331 GCA_041689695.1 Planctomycetaceae bacterium
CAATGGCTGGAAGGCACCGGAACGCAGGATCATCCACAACACCGCACCACACAAAACCCATTTGATTGGCGTGGGGACACGAGTATTCCAATACCCCAGCCACGAATTCACCACACCAACTTTGTTATCTTTTTCACTCGCAGCCGCCAGACCGAAACGACCATTCGAGGCCGTCTCTGCCGCAGCCGCTTGCGCGCTGAGTTTTGAAACATACACCGGCGTTGGTTTTGCAAGTTCAAAACCTGAATCTTCAATTGCCTTTCGAAAGCGACGTTCCAGTTCATCGACGTCACTAATCCGCCGATCTGGATCTTTTTCCAACGCGGCAGCCAGCACCGGACGCAGCTTCTCCGGCAACACGGACAAGTCCGGTTCGGCCGTCAGATGCTTCATCAAAATCTCTGCGGTCGTCTCACCTTCAAATGGGACACGGCCTGTGATCATTTCATACAGGATCACACCCAGCGAATAGACGTCAACTTCGCGACCGTAACGCCCTCGGGCGACTTCGGGAGCCATGTAGTACACCGTGCCAACACTCTGCGTCTGCGCGCTACGGCGACTTTCAGAGATGTACTTCGATAACCCGACGTCACCAATTTTAACCAGATCCGCATCACTGAACACATTCGCGGGTTTCAGGTCACGATGTACAAGACCGCGGTCATGCAGAAAGCTCAGGCCAGCCGTCATGCCATGTAGCCAGCGAAAGACTTCATTCAACGGTAGCCCAGCCGGATTCTCCTGGAGAACTTCGTACAAACCTTTGCCACCGACATATTCCATGATAATCCAGTGATCTTTGTCCGCGTCCTGCCGCATATCAAAGATCGTCACCAGATTCGGGTGTTTCAGATTCATACACTGTGAAACTCCACGCAGTTCCACTTCCGTATTGTTGTGCAACAGCTTCAACGCGACTTCTTTGCCAGCGTCCGTCAGAGCGTAGTACACTTCACCAAATGCGCCGCGATGAATCGCGCGTTTGATGGTGTAACCTTCCAGTGGCCTAGATTCGGGAGCAAGTGCAAATTTCATAACGCTCTCAGTCTTTCAATCCGAAACCGAAAGTCATCCCCGGAAACGATTGTACCGTCGCTTAGCACCGCAGAATCCCGTACTGCGATTCCATTGATGCTGAGCGGTGATTTTGAACGACACCGCAACACACCGTTCTGAGTGTAGATGACAACCATCTCCGGCCAGTCAGGACAGGAAATGTGATGATCCTTGCGAGGCCCCAACAAAATACTGTCCGTCATCAGTATAATACCATCGACACTGTGTTTTGGACGATGGTGACTTTCAAAATCGATCAAAGCCGACCCCGCCAGCACGCTTGGAATGCGAAAACCCAGCCGAACTCGTTCTGCCAGACAAATCGCATCGCCCGACCGTAACAGCGTCGGCCCAGTAATCGCTCGGCCCGAAACAACGCTGGAATTGTGCGGATGGATGAACCAATCTTCCCCAATTCGCAAAAGAGACGCATGTCGCCGCGACAAATTGGCCATCAGGCAGATGTCAGCCGGTGGGCCTTCCTGAGTCGGTCCGCCGATCAGAAACTCCGCCCCGACGCACAATTGCCATGCGCCAACTCCATCGATCCACAACATGTAACGATCCGTCGACATTTTCCCGTTCGATCCCCTGCGGTCCATTCTTTCCGCCGCTGTAGTGCTCATGCGATCATGTTTATCAACAGCAGGCCAGATCATTGTAAAGCCTTTGAGAGGTGGAACCAACCAGCGAAGCGACTGCCAGACCACCATTTCTGGGTTGTCAGTAGTTTGACCCGACTCGAAGAGGAGGTATCGAACGCCCCGCCTCCTCTTCGAGTCGGGTTAAACTAAAGCATTAGACTTCAAAGCGAAGGCTTTGCGGCTCAAATAAAAAACTCCGGGCCCGAGCATTCCCGAGCCCGGAGCGATGTGTGTCCCGGTCATGTTCCATTCTTCTGTGTTCAACCAGTGGGGCAGGCTTCCAGCCTGTCAGAGGAATGGACGACAGGCTGGAAGGCTGCCCCACGTCAAACCCATCTCAGATCGAAGGCTGGACGCTGACTTCGGCAACTGATGCATCACTCTTCAGGCCGAAGTGTGAATCAATCTCGCCGACGATGTTGCCATTCTTCGGAGCAACTTCTTCGTTCACCGGGATACGTCCCAGCACAGTACCTTCTGTTTCCAGGACAGATTCACGCACATCCAAAGCGTGATTCATTTCCTTGATCATGCTTTCAACATGGGCCAGGTGCGAATCATCAATCTCGATGGAGTTGATCGCTTCAGCCGCCTGAACTTGTTTCAATCGAGCTTCCAACTGAGCCACCTTCACGACCAGATCCTGCTTGCGCGACAGCATCGTGTCCAGCTTCTTCTGATTGGCTCGCAACGTATCGCGCTGAGCTGTCAAGATCTGACGATCCCGCTTGACGCCTTCTTCGGTGGAGCAGAATGATTCAAAGCGATGGGACAGATCCGCTTCGACTTCATTGCGAGTGTATGAAACAGCTCGGTAGGTGAACGAGTTATTACCGCTTTCCAGATCACTTCGCAGAGCCAGGATCGCATCCTTCTGTTTGCCAAGTGCCGCTTCTTTGTCTGACAGGTCGCGTTCCAGATCTTTCACATCGACAGACTGTTCTGCCACGATCGTCATGTGCCGACGAATCTCAGGCACCAGATTGTCAACTTCATCACGGATGCGATCGAGTTCAAATTCCACCGAAATTTCAGACTTTACGACTTCTCGCAGCTGACCGCCAAACGTTCGCAGGTAGCTGAAGGCGTCGGACCCAAACAGCAAACCACCCACCAGAAACATTGACAACCCACCAACAACGATTTTCTTCAACATGTCCATTCTCCTCAGACCGGAACCACGATTCATTTTCGCGGGCACACATCCCGCAGCATGGGGACGTGATTCGACGGCCAGGCTCGATGCTTAGAAGAATTCGAAAGATTTTCAGAAAACAGGTAAAATCGCCTGCTATCGAGCTTCAGAGGCCAGATTGTGGTCGTCGATCTTCTTATGCAGCGTATTGCGATTGATCCCCAGCCGAGAGGCCGTTCTCGTCTGCACACCCTGACTCTGACGCAAAACCTGCAGCAGCAGCTCTTTTTCCACAACGTTCATTACCTCGTTGTAGACATCAGAACTGTCTTCCCCGACTTGCGCCAATCGGCGACTCACAAGATCGCTGCAAAGTGAATCAAGGTCTTCGGCAGCCCGGCGACCGATGCGAACAGGTGCCAGGCCGCGAACATGTGGCGGCAGCAAATCCGCCGTGATCTCCGCGCTCGTTGAAAGGACAAGCGCACGCTCGATATAATTCTGCAACTCGCGAACGTTGCCTGGCCAGTTGTATTGCTGCAAAAAACGTAACGCTTCCGGCGTAATCCGAGGCGTAGGAAATCCATTCGCCAAGGCGTAGCGACGAACAAAAAATGTCACGAGGTCGCCAATATCGTTGCCACGCTCTCGCAATGCAGGCAAATAAATTGGAATCACGTTCAGTCTGTAAAACAAGTCTTCGCGGAATTTCCCAGCGATGATCTCATCCTGCAAATCAACATTCGTCGCAGCGATGACTCGCACATCGACGCGAATCGTCCTGGTATCACCGACACGTTCAAATTCGTGTTCCTGCAGAACACGCAACAGCTTCACCTGAAGCTGGTAGCTCACACTATTGATTTCATCCAGAAAGATTGTGCCACCATGAGCGGCCTCAAATCGTCCGGTACGATTTTCAATCGCACTCGTAAAAGCCCCTTTGGCGTGGCCGAAAAGTTCGCTTTCCAGCAAGCTTTCAGAAAGAGCTCCGCAGTTGACACGGATAAATGGACCGGTCGCACGAGGGCTGAGTTCATGCAATGCCCGAGCGATCAACTCTTTTCCAGTACCCGTTTCACCCGTCAACAAAACTGTCGCAGAAGTCGGAGCAACTTTCCGAGTCATGCGGTAGACGTCCAGCATTGGTTGGCTACTGCCAATCAAACCGCTGATGAGCTTAGATTCAGATTCAATTTCAAGTATATCGACTCGACGAAATACGCCAAAATGCAAAACTAGTAAGCAATGCGTCGCCTGTGTGCTTAATAAACTAGCAGTTGCGAGACATGCTGAGCGCCAAGTGTGCTCTCTCGCTTCAAATTTAGCATGTCAACGCAATGTTGCCACCCAAATATCATGCGATTCCTGAACGCGAGCGTAAAAAAGCGGCGTGGATGGAGACGAAATTATCATAACCCGAAGCGTGACCGAGGGATTTTTTTTAAAAACTCCGATCCCTCGCTCACGCTTTTTGAAGTTGCGCTAATTGTGCGGTTCCGGGCCAAAGGCCCAGCTATTTGCCTAGCCCAGCCCAACGGGCTGGGTGTCAATAAAAAAGAATGCCGAAGGGCCAACGGCCCGGCCATTTGACTCGCTCGTCATCGCATCAAGCCAAACGGTCGGGCCGTTGGCCCTTCAAATCATTTGATCTTCTCCGAACCCAGCCCGTTGGGCTGGGCCAGGTAAATTTCCGGGGCGTTGCCCCGAATACATATAGCGCAACTTCAAAACTCACGCTTCGGGTTGTGAAAAACCGGGACTTATTTCCGAACTGTTCCTTAGGAGATCTCTGTAAGTTGCGCCACGTATTTCTGAATCTCAGCAAAGCTGCTGGATGTTGTAATCGCCGCTGCCGCATTCAATTCTTCCGGCAAAGCCCCTAGTAATTCAGCGTGAACAACATTGGTCAGCCAGCTTGCTCGCCGAGCCGTGAATGCTGAATGCAGACGATGAAACCATGCCTGCAACATACCCGTCCCGGAACTTGCCGCGCTTGACACCGCAGCTTCACCAGCAATCGCAGCAGTCGCACCGCCAGCCACATCCGCAAAGACATGCACAACGGCCGAAGCCGCAGCATGACCTAAAAACGGTGCAACGATTTCACCTGCAGGACCAAAGCCAATGGAAAATAGTACAACACTGGTCATCGGTCGAACTACGGCCGAAACGTTGTTGAGCTGGCGATACATTCCAAACAGATCGGGCTTTGTTTTCTGCAGGCTCTTCATCTCCTGATCCACCACCTGCGTCAGTTCTGCTTCAAAGTCGATCGCGTCGTGTCGTTCCTTCAGAAGCGTGAGCAGTCGAGACCGTGCTTCACCTTTTAGAATGGCTTCAATGCGAGGTCGAATGATGTCGTTTCCGGAATCTGCCATCCATTGCAGCTTGTCAAAAAGTTCTTCGACAACGCCAAGCACTGCCAGCCATTCGCGGCTTCGATATTCTTCCATCGGTGGATCTGGTTCGCCCTGCAAGGCTCGCCGCGCA
>JBDNFT010001097.1:0-3032 GCA_041689695.1 Planctomycetaceae bacterium
AGGACCTACATAAGACAGTCCTTTCCGGCAGAAAGGACCTACATAAGACAGTCCTTTCCGGCAGAAAGGACCTACATAAGACAGTCCTTTCCGGCAGAAAGGACCTACATAAGACAGTCCTTTCCGGCAGAAAGGACCTACTTTCACCATGATCCGCGACTGCACCCAGCATCACCCAACAAAACGGGCCGAAGCATCTTCGTTGATCGCCAGTGTCGCACCACCATCCGCCTGACACGAGCTCCCAATGCCGCAAACTGGCATGATGAAGCCCTTGCCCATGCTGGAGAAAACTCGTAGATTAAAGCCGCCTTGATCGGCATCCGGCAGCGCAGAACGCATCACGAATTTTTCAGGTTCGCGACGTACAGATGCGAACATGGATGAAGTTTCAGATGCCGTTGCCGTATTCCCGAAAAACGGTCGCGCAGAGCGCATCGGATCGTTCGTCCGGACGGCGAATTGCGATGGATTCTTGGTCAGACGCTGAATGGCTGTATCCGATGAGCACTCTTCTGAAACTGCAATTTCCAGCTCTGGTTCTTCGATCAGATATTCACGGATCATCGCAGGCACAAGCTGCGTAAAGCTGCGAACGTTGGCAACGCAACTTCCTGGCGGATTCACAACATTGACCGCTCCGTTTCGCCACGCTTTGCAAAGACCAGGTACGCCAATCAGCGAATCCGGTCGGAAACAATTGGGATCCAGCAGATCATCATCGACACGTCGAACAACCGTGTGGACTCTGATTCGCTTCAGGCCGGTGACGAGTTCAACAACTCCGTTTCGAACAACCAACTCTCCGGCCTGAGCAAGCGTTGAGTTGACTGTGCGCGCCAGGAATTCATTTTCACGAATCGTGGGATTGTAGCGACACGGGTCCAGCACAACGGCCGTGCTGTCCGGTGTTGCCAGGCCAGACTTCGCGACAGAATCTGCCAACCAGCGATTCAGATCATTCACCGCGCTTTTGGAAATTGTACGAGAACGGTCGATCAGCCTGGTGAGAAGTTCCATGCCAGTGGGAACAGAAAGGTTCTGGTCGATGACTGTTATCTGTCCATCGCTACCGACGTAAAGATCTGTCGATGCCAGCCATCCCCATGAAATTGAACTACGAGAAACTTCGCCGATCTGACCTACCAAGTTCTGCAGCATTTTGCAGAGGGATCGATTGCCGAGAAATAAGTCGGGAATAGCACGCCTTTGAAACACATCGTCCAAACAAGCGGAAATTGCTTCCATGCGTTGCCGAATGCCGCACGCGATCTGCGCCCACTGCCGAAAACACAGGGAATTTCCAGAACTGCTGGCAATCGGTGTCGTTAGGTTTGCTCGGCGATATTTCAGCGGACATGTAGCGACGGCGGTGAGCTTAGTCCTGCCTGATTGTGGCGCCGTTATCGCCTGCAAAGCTGGCAAGCGGTGGCCGCCAGCCGGACGATTGGGATGTCTCTCCAGACCGAACGCTTTGGGCGATTCAGCCATAAGATTTTCAGTTTCTCGCAACATTTTTCGTATCCTGAAGGAATCAGCACTCAAAAATCCCGTTCCCCGGCTCCTGTCAGGCTGTCGATTGAGTCGGTTTTCACAAACCGACACTCCAGTGAGGGATAGAATTACCAGCGTTTTCGCCAAGCATCCCTCGCTGACGCTTCGGGTTAGGATTAAATCGACAGCCTGCCTGTCTGCAGGGACCGCAAAGCCCATGCCAATCAGAACACCGCGTTTCTCATAAGGTTCGCCAAGTGGCGTTCGGTTTTCTGTATTTCCCATGCGCGCTTACAAGTTCCACTGGGCTCATCACCCAATAGCGTGAACTTAACGACTGCGTCCACGCTATGGGACTGTTCCTGCCTGGACTCTGGTTTGACGACAAATCAGGTCTATTTTTTAAGGGACAGCACTATTAACAGGACGCCAAAAACCTAGTTTGAAATTTACTCAAGTGTTGCAGCTTTCTACTTCAATAATGACGTTTTCAGGCAACTCATCGATACACTGTTGCAGATGATTAGCAAGTGCTGTCGCATCGCATGAGTGCTGAGCTTCAACACACCACAAACGTTGCGTTTGTACGCTATGATGCCGAATGACCTCTACGGATTTTTACCTGGTAATATCAACACCTTCGCCCTTCGCGATCGGATTCACGCCAAAACCGCTCAATGAAGACGCATGATGCTGTAGCGAAACTTGTCAAGCGTTTCGGATGTTCGAAGAAATGGCCGAAAATCTTGACGACTTTCGCTACTGGCTTTATCGTTGCCGTTCTTGTTTCGTTGTGCAAAAATTCACTATGAAAAACACAGACCTTGATCAGCTTTCAACATGGCAGTTCGAACTGCCGCCGGAACTCATTGCATCTCGCCCGGCCGCAAAGCGTGATGATTCGCGGCTACTCGTTGTGAATCGTGGCAGCGGCACGATTGAACATTCGCATATTCGTGAACTGCCCTCATTTTTAGACCCGCAAGACTTGTTGGTCTTTAACAACACGCAGGTCATCCCGGCTCGACTTTTTGGTTTTCGAACAGCCACGCAAGGCCGCTGGGAAGGTTTGTTTGTCGAACAGTCTGCCGCAGGTGAATGGACGATTCTGTGCGACACGCGAGGTCGTTTGACTCCCGGCGAAACTATCACTGTACTTCGTGCGTATGGCGAATCGACAGGCGATGGGGTGGACCTCAATCATCAACAGTCGGTGCCTGAGTTACTTTTAACGCTGAAGGAAAAACTGGAAGACGGAAGCTGGCATGTTGAAGTTTCTGATCCTCGTTCAGCGTTGGTGATTCTTGCGGAGTTCGGAAGTCTTCCGCTGCCGCCATATATGGGGCGTAAGCTGGCTGATGCTGACGATCAGGTTCGTTACCAGACAGCCTTTGCATCACAACCCGGCGCGGTTGCGGCACCCACAGCCGGGCTGCATTTCAGTCCAGAGTTGTTGCAGCAATGTCGCGAACGAGACATATTGTCGGCCGAAGTGACACTGCACATCGGGATCGGTACGTTTCGGCCAGTGACAAGTG
>JBDNFT010001098.1:0-7379 GCA_041689695.1 Planctomycetaceae bacterium
GCGTTTTGCAACAGGTCTCGTTTGTTGATTCAGCAGCGTGCGAAGTGCCGCGCGAATCTCCGTTCGATATTGCTGTCCTTCCTGAATGCCAGCTTGCATTGCAGTCTCAATCGACGTTGACCGCACGCTTCCGGACCCGAACTAACCAGACCATTCTGGCGTGATACTGCGGATGGGCTCAATGCCCCGCCGCGACATATTGACGTAGGACGGGACTTCAGTCCTGTCCTGGCCAGTCCCGTCCTGATATGTCTGAGTTCGAGTCTGGACGGGTCTGGAGACCCGTCCTACGTGAAGATTTGGATTATCGGCGACGCCGTTGTACCGGGGGTCTGACGCCGCCCCGCTCGTGCGCCTGTGAAGGCGATTGAACAGTTGGGTGAAAGTCTCGACCGGGGAATTGGTTACAACCTCGTAGTCGAAGGTAACTGCGTTTTCAAGAGAAAGGGTGGAGAGCAACCGGAGACGAAAGAACAGTCCGTAACGAAAGTGAACTCGATTCGGCCAAGCCTGTCGGGGAGCGTGCGAGCAATGCGCGAACCTCTGACCGCACGATACGTCCCAGACGAGGCCCGACTCCGGGCGGCGGAATGACTCCGCAGGGCGGTGCGGCGGTGACGACGGTGACGAAAACTGTAACGTGTTAAACCGAGCGTCGTGAAATGGCAGTAAGGTGCCTGGAGGCGGAATGTTCAGAAGTTCAATCGAGATAAGCAGGGAGACCTCAGCGGTGCCGCAGACCTGTGACACGCCAAGCTGAGGAGTCAGAGCCTTCATAGTAGTGTTGACCGGCGGGAACCAAACCCACCGCGAGCGAAGGGAGGTAGGGAAGTAGATTCGGAAAGACCAGATTTATGACAAGTAAAGCGAAAGCTCCTTTACCAGAACGAGTGCCGTTTTCGGCTACACCGCCTGGAGAGCCACCGGACATTCGCCGGTGGGCTCAGCCTGTTGTCTGGACTGACCGGATGTTGACGACACTTTTGGAAAACAGAGTGAGAGGAGGCAAATGGCACGCGTTGATTGACAAAGTTTACGCTGAGCTGAATCTTTTCACGGCCGCTCGCAAGGTGACCGGGAAGAAGAAAGCAGCCGGAGTCGATGGGCAAAGCTGCGAAGAGTTCGAAGAGCACTTGCTCGTGGAAACACGACAGCTCGCCGCACAAATCAAAGACCAAACCTATCGACCGAGTGCGGTTCGTCGCGTTCATATTCCCAAACCGGGAAGACCGAACGAGACCCGCCCACTCGGCATTCCGACAGTCACAGCTAAAAGCACACTTGTGCAGTCAGCCTTCTGTCTCTCTTGAGATCGTTCATCCGTTCCATCCGCTGTTTGGGCAGCATTTTCTGCTCCTCAAAAGCCGGATGGTTTCGGGCGTCGAGTGTGTGATCCTGAAGGGCTCACTGTCAGGAACGTTTTCAGTCCCCAAAGACTGGACTTCGATTCGCTCCAGCGGTGATTACGAAGACGCAAACGCACCACCGACGGTCCTGCGTCTGGAGTGCCTGATCGAGTTGGCCGAACTCGTCGAGACGCTCTCCAAATCAATCTCGCGAAAATAGCTTCGTTGTGGTTCACTGGACGCGGCTGGTTGTTCGTCTCCAGCCGCGTCCATTTCCCTCACGATGGCTCAGCCAACTCGCCTGACGGCGATTCTCCGAGCCCTTTGATCTGGAGCCACGACGATGACAGCCGGACAACAGGAGTCTGAACACACAACGCACTCGCCGCGACCGTCTCTCTCACGCCAGGACAAACATCAGCTCGTCGTACTCATTGCCAACATGATCGAAATGCACCTGAGCAGTCAGGCCGGTTTTGAAGCCGGGTCCGCAGAGGATCCGGCCGACCACGTCAATTTATCAAGCGATAATTTCGCGTCCCGCAACATCTCAATCAAGGAAGATTGTCATGCACATCACCGATCAGCGTTCGACCAAAATCATCGACACGCACCTGCAGAAGATCGCCTACGTTTACCTGCGTCAATCGAGCATGGGGCAGGTTCGTAACCATCGCGAAAGCACCGAACGTCAGTATGCGTTGCAGGAACTGGCGAGGAAACTCGGCTGGCCGGTCGCACGCATCAAGGTCCTCGACGGTGACCTCGGCAAGTCCGGCACCTCAACCACCGATCGTGAAGACTTCAAAACACTCGTCGCCGATGTCTCGCTCGGCAAGGCCGGGGCCGTTCTGGCAATCGAAGCTTCGCGACTGGCGCGTTCCAACGCTGACTGGCATCGACTCATTGAAATCTGTGGCATCACCGGCACGTTGATCATTGACGAAGACGGTTGCTACGATCCGCGTGACTTCAACGACGGATTGTTGTTGGGTCTGAAAGGAACGATGGCACAGGCCGAGTTGCACTTCATTCGCGCACGTCTGCAGGGGAACAAGCTCAACAAGGCTCGCAAGGGAGAGGTGCGGTTTCCGTTGCCGGTCGGTTATGTGTTCGATGAACTCAACTGCATTGTTAAAGACCCTGATGTGCAAGTGCGTTCGTCGATTAAACTGGTGTTTGACTACTTTCAGCAATGCGGCACGGCGTATGGCGTCGTGCAGCGTTTCGCCCGAGAAAAGCTGGATTTTCCCAAGCGAAGCTACGGTGGTACATGGGCGGGTAAACTTCACTGGGGGCGGCTCACCGATGCACGCGTCACTGGTATCCTTAAGAATCCATCATATGCCGGAGTCTATGCATTCGGTCGTTATCGATCGGTCAAAGAGATTCTGAAAAACGGCGAAGTTCGATCGCGTATCAGCTGTATGCCCGAAGAAAACTGGCTGGTCAATTTGCGGGATCATCACGACGGGTATGTCACCTTCGAGCAGTACACCAACAATCTGGAACAGTTGTCACGTAACCAAACCAACGGAAAGGAAATGGTTTTGAGCGGACCGGCACGAGAAGGGCTGGCGTTACTGCAGGGGCTGCTGATCTGCGGATGTTGTGGTCGCCGTTTGACACCACGCTACCAGGGAAACGGCGGCATCTATCCGACATATCAGTGCAATTGGCGAAAGCGCGAAGGCCTGTCAACGAAAGCATGTTTGACGGTGCAGTGCCCGCCGCTGGATCGGACCATCGAACAGCGCGTGCTGGACATGCTCAGCAGCGAGCAGATCCAGCTGGGAATCGATGCGTCGGAAATCGTCTCGCAGCGTCACGAACAGATCGATGCTCAGTGGAAGATGCGTCTGCAGCGTGCCGAGTACGAAACCGCATTGGCTCAGCGCCGCTACGAACAAGTCGATCCGAACAATCGTCTGGTGGCTGCGACGCTTGAGCAGCGCTGGAACGACGCAATGATTGAACTGCAGGACGTCAGAGATCAGATCGATCGACTGCAACAACAGTCCCGGCAGCTGACAGCGCAACAGCGCGATGAGGTGCTTCAGCTTGCCCGGAATCTGCCCGCGCTCTGGCGCAATACAGAAACGGCGTGGAAGGATAAGAAGCGGATCCTGCAACTGTTGATCAGCGACATCACCGTCAGGAAACCGGAGCCGCGTGTTGCTCTGTTGCAAGTGCGATGGAAGGGAGGGGTTTGCGAAGAACTCCGCGTCGAATTACCTCGTGCGGCAGCAGATCGCTGGCGGCACGATGATGCGTTGATCGAACGCGTTCGCGAGTTGACCCGGACGCTGGACGATGCCGGAATCGCAGCGCTGTTGAACGATGAAGGGCTCAGGACGAATAAGGGAAATTGCTTCACGATCAAGAGTATCAAATGGATTCGTCACAAGCACAACATTCCTCGTGCCGATGATAGAAAGGCAGGAGAACTCACGGTCACAGACGCTGCGGAAAGACTGGGAGTCAGCCCTGGCGTGATTTACTACTGGATCAACAAGGGCCTGATCCCTGGGCGTCGCCACAACGCCGGCTCGCCCTGGTTGCTGGCAATCACGCCACAACTTGAGCAGGAGCTGGTAAAGCGAATTGCACAGTCTACCCGCATGAAACCGCAGTAGTTCCAGGATCTTCTGAACATTTATCCCAAATGCCTACCGTACAAGGTGCAGTATGAAGCCACCGTCCCGACGGTCCGCGATCGCGTCGTCCAACGGGCGATAGTAAACGTGATCGAGCCGATTCTGGATCACCAGTTCCATGAGCGAAGCTTCGGCTTTCGTCACGAACGTGGTGCTCACGATGCGTTACGTATCGTCGAGCAGAAGCTCCAGGAAGGCTACGTTTACGTGGTCGATGCGGACTTGAAAAGTTTTCCATTCCGCCCGAACATGTGTTGTGTCGAAGCACGTTCTGATTTATTCCGAGCGGTAGCTCGAACAACCCGCCCACGGCGGTTCGATACGATTCCGAACGACCGCTTGCTGACGTTAGTCAAAGAGCAGATTGCGGACTCACGGATGCTGAAACTGATCAAGCTGTTTCTTGATCAGAACATCTTGGAAGAACTCCGCGAGTGGACGCCGATTGCCGGTGTTCAGCAAGGGGCCGTTCTTTCCCCGGTGTTGTCGAATCTGTATCTCAATCCATTGGATCACGAGATGGCCGACAATGGTTTCGAAATGGTGCGTTACGCGGACGACTTTGTCGTTCTGTGTCGCAGCGAATTCGAAGCGGAAGTCGCGTTGCAAATGATCACCGAATGGGTGGAGTCGGCAGGTCTGACACTGCATCCGACGAAGACGAAGATCGTTGACAGTCGAGTCGAGAGCTTCGCGTTTTTGGGTTACTCGTTTCGCGGGGACAAGATCTATCCTCGTCGCGAGAGCCTTGCGAAGATGAAGGCGCGAATCACAGAACTGCCGCCTCGCAAGCGTCCCGGTTCGATCCAGTTGATTGCGTCCGAGCTCACCAGCGTATTGCGTGGTTGGTTCGGTTACTTTCGGCACTGTCGCTGGACGATTTTCAAAGCCTTGGACGCCAAGATCCGCAGTCGCCTTCGGCGATTGCTGCTTCAGCGTCACCGGCAGAACCCGAAGCGTTTACCTCGCACTCATCGCTGGCCGAATGACTTCTTTGCGAAAGCGGGCCTGTATAGTCTGCGCGAAGCCCACTTTCGTTTCGATCAATCCGTCGCAGGCAACTACTGACTGGAAAGCCGTATGCGGGAGAACCGCCAGTCCGGTTTGGAGGGAGGGGAGTCCGCAAAACGGACTTCCCTACCCCTATGTCGGCTGTCGATTTAACGTGTTTTCGCAACCCGAAACGTCAGTGAGGGATGGAATTGCCTGCATTCGTCGTCTCAGATCCCTCGCTGACGCGTCGGGTTAAGATTAAATCGACAGCCTGCCTTCTGGAAACGACACGCTCAATTCTGGCGATCATCTAACGCCAACTAATGCTGGAACAGAAACTCTTTACTATTGATGACAGCCCAGGCAATGTCTTCCAAAGCGCGCGTGCGGTCTTCGTTGGCTTTGATGTGGGCTTGAGCGGTTTCCTGTTCAGCGGCGAGTGGTGGGCGGGTTAAAGCAGTGAGATACAGCAGGTTAATGATTTCTGCATCCGTTTTTCCACCGCTGATCCATTGATGTACATTGCCGGTGCCTGACCGCAGTTTGTTGTGAACGGTTGGCCCGTTGATTAACTGCAATGCTTGTGACAGATTGCTATCCGTCGATCGTTCGCACTCACATGGTAACTCTCGCTGAGGCTGACCGAAGACTTGAAGAAACTTGTGGCCTTCAGGGGGATCAACCAGATCGATTGCCTTTGTGCCGCCCGGCATTCCGGCGAACTCTTCCTGCTGCCCGGTGACTGTGCAAATCGAGTCCAGCAACTGTTCAGCCGTCAGCATTCGAGTTGTAGCATGGCTAAAGTAGATTTCGTCATCAGCGTTGTATTTGTTTCTCTGCGAGCTGAGCTGATACACACGGCTGTTCATGATCGTGCGGATCAAATGTTTCGACGAAAAACCACTTTTCAAAAGCTCATCCGCCAGATAAGAGAGAAGCTCGGGATTTGACGGTGGGTTGGAATCGCGGAAGTCATCTACTGGATCAACGATTCCCTTGCCGACGATATGGCCCCAAATGCGATTGGAAAGAGATCGGGCAAAAAAAGGATTGCTGTTGTTTGTCAGCCAGTTTGCAAAGACAACACGACGATCCTGATCAGCGGGAACATCGACGTCACCTTCCAGCAGCAGTCGTACTTTCATTTGCTTTCCTGTGCGTGGCTGAGTTACCTCACCTGCAGCACTTACGAAAATCATTTCGTCATCAGGCAAGCCGGTGTCTTTGCGGCCGACTCGCTTGAACGCGGCGGCCGTGCCGTAATAATCGTCCTGAGTCCATTTTTCGAACGGATGATTATGGCACTTGGCGCACTGAATTCGGATGCCGAGAAACAACTGAGCGGTCGTTTCTGTGGCGTCGATCTCGTCGCGACTGGCTTTCCAGTAACCCGCAGCGGCGTTTTGCTGTGTGCTGCCCGTGGCTGTCAAAAGCTCTTTCGCAAATTCATTCAGCGGCATGTCGTTTCTGACGACATCGAATAGCCAGCGACGAAACTTGTGGACTCCGGATTTCGTCAGACGCTTGCTGTTGGAGCGAAGAAGGTCGGACCACTTCAAAGACCAGAACTCTGCGTAGTCATCGGTTTCCATCAGTCGGTCGATCACCGCAGCGCGCTTGGTTGGAGATTGATCGGCCAGGAAGACCTGTGACTCTTCAAGGCTGGGTAGGCGGCCTGCCAGATCCAGTGTCGCGCGGCGCAGGAAATCCGTGTCGCTGCAAAGTTCCGATGGTTGAATCTGGAGTTGCTTAAGTTTTGAGAAAACGAGCTGATCGATTTTCGTTTCCTCCGGAGGGTTTGGCCACTGGAAGTCCGGGCGTTCGGTGAGGAAAGTCAATTGCGTCGTGGAGACTTTGTCCAGATAGCGAGCCAGCACAGTGACTTCACCGCGTCCCTGATAAGACACAACGCCAGCAGTTGAAATTGTTCCAATCCCTTCATCGGATGAATCAAAGGCTGTTAGAGCAGTGATGTCACGGACAGCACCATCGCTGAAGTAGCCATTCACAATCAGTTGCTGACGTTCAGCACCGTCTCGCAGAACTCGCGGTGATGGCAGTAGTTCGATTCGAGCGAGCGTTGGTGCGCCATCGGGTTCAACCTTCATGCCCTCAGTAATCCATTTGTGCAGCACAAGATGAGAAGGGTCGCCGTGTTGCAATCGCCGTCCACCGCCGTGAGCCACTTCCATCAGCGGCTTTCGCAGCAAAAGGCTCTCGTCCGGATTCAGCACATTCGATCGGCGATTGAAGTATTCACCACGGAGTGTGACAAGGTCTACTGTGGGATCGTAGCCACGGAGTGACAAGCGAAAGCCGCCTTTACCGGACGGCGAGCCGTGACACGCACCCATGTTGCAGCCGGATTTTGTGAGCGATGCCA
>JBDNFT010001099.1:0-1634 GCA_041689695.1 Planctomycetaceae bacterium
CGCTGACAAGATTGCCGTCGATGACACAGGGCTCATCTACGTAGATGCCGCCACAGATTTCGAGGTCGAAACGGCACTTCGCGACCGTTGCCATGCGACGACCTTTGACGCAGTCTGCGTAGGCGGGAATTTCGACTCCGTGGCAGACGCTGGCCACCGGCTTATTGACGGCGAAAAAATGTTTCGTCGCTCGGACAAGGTCTGCGTCGTAACGAATATACTCGGGGGCTCGACCACCAGAGAAAAAGATCCCAGCGTATTCCTCTTCGCGTATGTCTTTGAACGCGATGTCCGCATCGATGGAATAGCCTTCCCATTCCTTCGTGATGGTCCAGCCTGGTTTCACTTCATGCAGCACCATCTGGTAGCGACGTTTCTCCGGCGCTGCGACGACTGGCTGAAATCCAGCTTCGATGAGTCGATAGTACGGATACATTGTGTCGAGCGTCTCGGTGGCGTCGCCGACGATAATCAGGACTTTGTTTGAGTGCATGATCTACTTCAACAAATAGCGATTGGCGATCGTAATCCCACTTAGCATCGCGCCGACAATGCCGAGGAATCCTTGATCGGTTCCGCAGAGATAAAGATTCGGTAACGACGTCTGCCCGTTGACAAACTTCTGCGGAGCGCCGTAGACGCAACCATTGAGATGTCCGGTGAATCGGCGAATCGTGCGCGGTGTGAAGACGTCTGTGTCGATCACGTGTGAACGAAAATCCGGCAGATGATTAAGTGCGCTCTGGATGATCCGGGAGTTCCAGTGGTCCTTGGCGGCAATATATTCGTCTTCAGGCAGATTCATCCAGTAATGCGGATTTGCCAGAGCTGTGATGCGAATTCGGCCGTCTTCGAGCGGTTTCGAATAGTCGAAGTTGTTTGGCGAACACACAATGCCGCTGCGAAGATCGACGGGGACGTTGGGGCGTTCGTAGTGAAAATCTTTCGTGTCGCTGTAAAACACGATCGTGTCACTGTGTCCCAGCGATGACGGTTCGCAATCGAGAACACTGATGGATTCTACAAACGAAATATCTCCGGGTTCCGCTTTCAACAACGGAGCATTCGGATCAACCATTCGCATGGTTTCTGCGGCACCGGCTGATGACAGAATATTGTCAGCTTCGATTTCTGTGCCATCGTCCAACAACACCGAGGTGGCTTTGCCATTCGACTGCCGGATTTCCTGAACTCCTGCGCGGAGTTTCAGATGTCCGCCAAGCGACTTGAAATGCCGCACCAGTCGTTTCAGAATCAGACGAATGCCGTCGAAAGGTCGCCCGAATCCTTCGTGAAAAATGCTCTTGAACATAATCACGAACTGATTGAAATCCATATCACGCGGCGTCGCGCTGCCGTAAAACATCAACGGACAGAAAATCATGTCAACAAGAAGTGGGTCGCGGATGTATTCTGATACGACCTGCCGGGCGGATACCGATGCTCGATCGAGATCCAGTGCGTCATGCTCAGCGATGCAAGTGACCAGGCGTCGGAAACCGTCGATCTGTTGCGGAAAGGCGGCCGCGATCTGTTCGACGAAGAAGTTGAACTGATTCGTAAAGTGCAGCGTACAATCCGGGAAGGCGATTGTGGAACGCAGTTGTGGGCGAAGATCGAAGTCTTCCCACTTC
>JBDNFT010001100.1:0-2054 GCA_041689695.1 Planctomycetaceae bacterium
ATTGCGTTTCCCATACGCCACCGGGAGTCGTGCAACCACCGGGCTTCTTGACCAAATCCCGCCGTCCGAAGATCGACGGGCTTCGGCTCGGCTGGCTCGCACCGCAACAAGCCCACTCCGCTCGACCATCAATCTTCCGCCGAGGCATTCGTACGCACTCGCGAAGTCATAGCCTTATGTGTTATGCGCCCATGGACAGTGTGGGCTGTCGGTGAAAAAAAATCCTGAAAAGTGATTCATATTGCGGGCCGTCGCCAGCGAACAGTGTTCCGTCTGGGCTGGGCATCTTCTTTAGGGATCGAAAAACTCGGGGACCGCCGAGTCAGACGTGAACCAACCTTTCAGGAATATACGCTTCTCGCCGGATGTTGTCCTGACCAGCGCCCAGGTTTTGCTGCGAATTAATGTGAAGCGTCTGAGAAACAGCAGCAACGGTGGTCTGGCAAGACGAAGGAATTCAACGCTCTGACCGCTTGTCGTATTGTATCGATTGATCGCGCGATTCACTGCCGACTTGTGCATCTGGAGGGAGGCGCGATTTGCAGAAACGTCCATCCATTTGACATTCCGACATATCCATTCATCGAGGCCCGGCCAGGTCCACCAGTGCCCCAGTATTGACACCATCACGATTGCCAAAAGGATGGTCAAGGGGAATAACATTTGGTTCCTGAAAGGGCTCCGGGCCAAAGGGGGCTGAAAAGCTTTGCCACATAACGAATTGCGATCTATGCGGCAGGCGATTAGCGGACGGATAGATGCGGCGTTGAACTTTTCCGCTTTGTGGAGCCGCGTGTGATATTGGTCAGTGCGGAATCATTGCGACTGCAAAAATCGACTTGCCACAAATGATACGCCCGCAGTGATGGTCTGTCACGACCAATGGGGCGGTGGCCGGACGTTTCGGTCGAAAGGAGGGCAGGAGTTCGTCCGGCTTTGCAGACTGACGACATGTCCGGAAAATGCAAAAATGGTTTCGATCACGGAATGCACGCGTTGCATCCAGAGACTCGGCAGACAAGGTCGCTTCACAAAGCTTATTTTTGAACGAAGACTATTTGGCTGGCCCCGGCGACATCGGTAGCGATCAGCGTGCGGCCGGAGTTGACTCGCCTTCATCGGAAACGTCGCCACTGCCGCTCCGTTGCATCTCAACGTTCGTCGTCTTTGGTTGCCACATCGGTCGAGCCGATTCCCGTGCTCGACGAGCGGCATCCGCAGCAATGGCAGCAATGGCAGCGATGTCACCACCAAATCGGTCGGATATTTCGCGACGGATGCGGTGAATCTCTTCGATCGGGGTCTCAGTCTTCGATTTCTGAATCATCTCCGAGTAACTCCTCTGGTGTGCAAATCACAGGAATCGGAACTCCGGCGTCGAAAAGAACTTGATGAATGCGTGGCAAAATTTTGGCATTCGCGATGTGCTTGCAGTTCCAAGTCAATAGCTATTGTATTCGATGATGGGCAACTGAGGCGATGTGTAATGCGTCAACCTGGGCTTTTGCGGGCAGAATTGCCCGAGACATGATCTCGCCCGCTATTCGTGTGATTTCAGGAGCATCCGGAAGAAGCTGAATCCTATGCAGCGATTGCAGCCGTTCAGCGGCCAGTACGGGGTCGCCAGCAAAAGCCTCGTCGAGAACGTATTGGGACACAACAAGTTCGTAGTTGGTTCGTTCGGTATCCCACCATTTGCGAGTAAGCAATTGGTGACCAGCCATTACTACCTGCGAACTTGGCCGTTGACGCAGATAGCTGACAATCGATGTTTCGATGTAAACAGTATTCATACCTCAAGTATATCAATTCGACGAACGTTGGTATCCCAGACTCAGGTTGAGTTAACACACCTCAGGGTTTTGGGGATACTTAAAACTGGCAGCAGAATTTATCAAAACTCAAAGCTTGCCACAAGTGCGTGACTTGCACGGGTTTTGAATATAGGTCACAAACTCAAAACTCCGTCTGTTGGGTTTTGTTTGAGTCTTAGAACAGATGTTTCAAACCCAAGTTGGAAATCGTGACGATTGCTGTTGTCGTGTGTTTCGATA
>JBDNFT010001101.1:0-5407 GCA_041689695.1 Planctomycetaceae bacterium
TCCGCACCGGGCGGTTCATTTCCTTGCAGTGAGCTTCTGCCAGATTGTTAACAGACTCACCAATCCTACCTGCGTGAGGTACGCGATAGACAGGGCTTCATGCACTGCCTGGCTCGACGACATCACCCACGCGCCTTTGCTGCTGAAACCATGAGTCACGGCTTGGTCGCGTCGTACGCCGAGCTTTCGTAGATTGTAGATCCGGGTTCGCGGGTTGCGCCATTGCTTCCAGTAACAAGACCGGATGCGGCGGCGGACCCACTTGTCCAGAGTCGCAAAATACGTCTTCATCGGCACGAGCGAGAAGTAGCCGACCCACCCTTGAATGTATCGCCGAAGTTCCTCAAGCCGATGCGACATCGATACGCCGCGGTTGCGGCGAGTGATCTCACGGATTCGGTCTTTGAACTTCCGCTGATTCTTCGGGCTCACACGAAAATTGCCACCGTAGCCTTCGAAGGCAAAGCCTAAGAAATCGACTTCGCTGGTCCGGCAGATGCGGCTCTTGTCGTGGTTGACCACGAGTCTGAGTTTTAACAGATCTACAACAGATCTACGGTGCCATGCACTAACAGATCTACGGTGCCATGCACTTGAAAGAGGAGATTGGGTTGTATAGGATGCTTCATCGAGGATTTGGCGGCCATTCTTGTTGTGTTCTTTTGGAGCGACTGTGATGCCACGAGTGAATCGGGACGAGATCTTTGCGGACGACGAGATTCAGGCGTTTCACTTGGTCAATCGGTGTGTTCGCCGCACGTTTTTGTGTGGGCGGGATGACGTTACGGGGCGAGATTACTCGCATCGCAAGCAGTGGATTCGGGATCGGCTGGAAGTCCTGGCCGGGATCTTCGCCGTGGATGTGCTTAGCTTTGCGGTCATGAGCAATCACCTGCACGTTGTGGCTCGGACACGGCCAGATATCGTCAAAGAGTGGTCCGATGACGAGGTTGCACGGCGATGGTGGAATTTGTTTCCTCAGCGGCGCAAAAAAGACAAAACTCCCGAGGAGCCCACGGAATTCGAGCTGAACCACATTCGCAACGATGTCTCCGGCATGCAGGAAAAGCGGAAGCGACTTGCGAATGTTTCGTGGTTCATGAAATGCCTTGCGGAACCGATCGCTAGGCTTGGCAACAAGGAAGAATCTGTGACGGGGCATTTTTGGGAGGGCCGCTTCAAGGCGCAGCCGCTTCTGGATGAGACCGCGATTGCAGCCTGTATGGTGTATGTCGATCTAAATCCGATTCGGGCGGGAATCGCGAAGACACCGGAATCCAGTGCATTCACAAGCGTGAAGGAACGTGTGGCTGATCGGCAGTCATCGAGCGAGGTTTCAACGCCTGATTCGCAGGACGCACGCATCGAACATGGCGAGCAGGCCGGTTGGTTGGCTCCTGTGCCGCTTGATCCGCCTCGTAAAAAGGTTCGCGAGAAGTCGAGTTCTCGTCGCGCGTCGAACAAGGGTTGTCTGATGATGTCGCTGGATCAGTATCTTAAGTTGGTGGACTGGACAGGTCGTGAATTGCGCTCGGACAAACGCGGCTCGATCCCCAAAGATTTCGATCCGGTACTGGAGCGACTGCAATGCAGCAGCGAAACGTGGCTGGATCTGGTCAAGAATTTCCGCAAGCGATTCCGAGTCGAAATCGGACTACCGACGACTCTGCAATTTGTCTCATCTCGCCGCAGAGCAAATCGCACGGCGGCTCAGGCGTGATGTAATCTTTCGAATGCTGGCGATCGCAGAATCAACTCCGGCTATCGAGCCAGCCGGTGCAGCACCGCGTGGACATCTCGGTGCCGATCTACGGTGCCATGATCGTTTGCAACCACAGTTCCGGAGACCTACTTTGGATAGCCCCCTAATCCCTCCATCGCGATGCTGAACTGTTGATCCGCATATTCGGCTCTTGCTCGTCTGATGAATGTCGCTTAGAATCGTGCGATGGAATTCGAGTGGGATCCCGACAAGGCTGACCGGAATTGGCAAAAGCATGGCATCTCGTTTCACGAGGCGGCGACCGTTTTTGATGATCCGCTCGCGATGACGTATTTTGATCCTGAACACTCAGAGGACGAAGATCGGTTTGTCACGTTCGGTTACTCAGGAAGCGGTCAATTGTTGGTCGTTTCCCACACCGATCGCGAGGACCACACGCGCCTCATCAGCGCTCGGCAATCGACTAAAAAAGAGAGGAAGTCCCATGAAAACGACCGACAATCGAACTGAAAGCGACGACGAACTTCGTCTGGAATATGATCTCTCACAACTCAAGGGGGGCGTCCGTGGTAAGCACCTGCAACGGTTCCGTGCCGGCACCAACCTAGCTCTTCTGGCACCGGATATTCGTGCTGCCTTTCCAACGGACGAATCCGTGAATCAAGCGCTCCGTTCTTTGATTCAGAACACGCATCCCGCTTGAGAACAACTTCGGCCAACAAGTCGGTCAAGCCGAGCGGCGGTTGACACGTTTTCTGTCTTCCAACCGTTTTGGCCGCCGCCGGCTTACCTTGGACGTTCGCTGGCAAATCACGTACCGAGTTCTTTCGCCATCGTTTTGCACTGTACAGGCTCAAGCATGCAACGGCTCCTTCACAGACTCGCGATCTTCTTTGTGATCGCTTCCGTTGCTACGCCAGTTCTCGCGTGGTTCCTCGGTTGGGTCGTCATTCTCGGTGCGGGCGGCGGTGAATATCACGCGATTCACGACAGCGATCAGCCTGCAAGCTACAAGCTGCTGACATTTGGTGCTTGGCAAACGGGCGGTGGACCCTGCAGTCTCAGTCACATCCAAACATTGCCGCGAGACACTGAAATCATTGAACACAGGGTCGGCAATGCGTCCGGTATTATTACAAAGATGGTGTACTACGAAGCAAAGTACCAGATGCCCGACGGCACGGTACGCGTCACCCACGCTTCCGGTCCGATTCCCCTGATCAGCCATCGTAAAGACACACTGATTTTTTGTATTCTTGGCCCTGCGCTGTTTGCGGCCTCACTTTTCTTTGCATCCTCGCACATGAAGTCTCGCAATGACACAGCCTCAACTTTCATCGTACATGCGTAGCAAACGAATTTCCGGTGCCATGCACTTGAAATATCCAGCGTGAAGGAACTCGGCGAGGGGTCGCAAGTTGCCACTGACGAAAAGCGGGAGGCTGTAAGACCTGTTACACTTCCCCGCATGAAACACAGAAACTTTGGAACACTCAGTCAACCGGTCAGCGAAGTGGGACTTGGTTGTTGGCAGTTGGGCGGCGATTTTGGGCCGATGTCCGATGCACAGGCACTGGCAATTATGTCGGCCGCTGCAGATAGCGGTGTCGATTTCTTTGACACCGCTGATGTGTACGGCGGCGGACGTAGTGAATCGCTAATCGGAAAGTTTCTGGCGACGCACAAGGGTCATCCAATCCGAGTCGTCACGAAGTACGGTCGTGACGGCAGCGTCTTTCCGGACAAGTTCACCGAAGCCTCAATGCATGCCGCTGTGGATGCGGCTCGACAGCGATTGGGTGTCGATGTTCTCGACTGCCTGCAATTGCATTGCATACCAATGGACGCTCTTCGCGAAGGCGACGTTTTCGACTGGCTACGATCGCTTAAAACGGCAGGTAAGATTCGAGAATTCGGTGCATCTGTTGAATCGGTCGACGAAGGACTGCAGTGCCTGAAGCAGGATGGCATTGCCTCTCTGCAAGTTATCTTCAATCTGTTTCGGCAGAAGCTGGCGACGGAACTATTTCCTCAGGCCCACGCAGCTGGCGTGAGCATCATCGCTCGCCTTCCGCTGGCCAGTGGCCTGCTGTCTGGAAAGTTTACGCATCAAACGAAGTTTACAGATGGCGACCATCGCAACTATAACTGCGACGGCCAGGCTTTTAACGTTGGCGAAACATTTGCGGGACTACCCTTTGAAACGGGCGTCGAACTGGCGAATGAGATTCGCAGTATCCTGCCAGAAAACATGACCATGGCTCAAGCGTCGCTGCGATGGATTCTCGATCATGACGCAGTCACAACCATCATCCCCGGTGCTTCGTCGCCAGAACAAGTCGCCAGCAATGTCGCAGTCAGCGAGGTGCCGAAACTGAGCGATGAACTGCACAAACGCCTCTCGGAGCTTTATCAATCCAAAGTCGCCCAGCACATTCGCGGGCCGTATTGATAAGCGATCAGGAACCGACTGAAATATCTCGCTTGACCAAGTAGGCTGCCGCGAGTGTGGTCGGAATCACAATGGCACCGACGAGGATAAATGCGGGACACAGACACGCAACGGCAAGAACGCCGCTTGGCCAAAGTCGTGGATCGCCGATAGCAATTAACCGACTTGACCCCACCGCTGCGTCACGCCACATCGTAAAGAAGGACAATAATCGTGGCACTCCAAAATCGGCCAACTCGGGGACCAAGATTAACATCAATACACCGACAGCCAGCACGGTTGAGTACGACGAATGCCGCACACTGCATGCCATAAAAACGGCGATGCTGTAACACAGCAGATGCAGCAGCATCGGAAACACGGCAGCAAATCCAGGGCTTGATGTTCGGACCCCTCCAGACCATGTCAGCAGCATGCAAGGGAAATCAAACAGACCGACCAGAGCAATGGCTCCACCGATGAACTTGAACCAAAACCAGCTTCCTGGCGCGATCGGTCGTGACCTCCGGAACGTGTAAAGATACGGCTGAAGCTCGGAGACGAACGTTCCAACTCCGACGAGTAAGGCCAAAACACAGCCGATGACTGGATACAAACCGTCGAACACATCAGAGGCATTGTCACCACTCATCAGAAAAATGGCAGGAATCAGACACAGACCTGCAACGCAGACCGGTAGCGACTGCCGAATCTGCAACCAAAGTAGGGCCCGCCACTGCGATGACCGTGGCTTGCCAAGCGGAATTGATTCCGTCACTTTCGTTTTCGCTCGTTTGAAGAAATCACTACTCAGCCAGCGTTCTTCACGGCCGTATCGAAAAACCATCAGCTGCATCAGGCACATTGTCAGCAGCAGTTGCCAAACCACTGCGAGGACCACAAGCCCCTGTAGAGAATTTCGGATGAAGTCAGTGATGCCAAGCGAAACCAAAGGACTGGACATCAGACAAAACAGACTGGATACTGAAATGTTCGGCAGATGATTATCCCAGGCAGACAACCCGCCAATTCCGGCAAAAATCATTGCAACAGTAACGATCAACCCAACCAACCCCGCGCGGAATTCGGTTCGTTGATTCACGGCGACCGCAACAATCCATGCATAGAGATTGAGACACGCGGCCATGCCGGCCAAGGAAAGGATAAACAATGCCGACGATTCGCGCCATGTTGAATCCAGCTGAAAGAATGCACCTGTCCGGACGGATTGTGGTCCGACCTGATCTTCAAAA
>JBDNFT010001102.1:0-2297 GCA_041689695.1 Planctomycetaceae bacterium
CGTCGTGAAGATACGGCGGTGAATCTTTGATGCCTCGCAGCGGGAATGTCTTGATCGGCCCATCCGCCGACGCCATCCGCCCGTTGATCATCTGTGGCTTGAAGAATCGTTCGACCTGCAGATTATGCATCAGGTTGTCCGTGTAGTACGAGCCGTATGGCAGGTGGCGCACTTTGCTTTGCCAAAGAACAGTGTCTCGCCGCGCAACTCCGCTTCGCTGGCCAATTTTGGATTCAATCGACCAAGCACTGTCAGCTTTGGAGCCGGTGGAAAGTCCAGCAGCGCCTGAAACTCGGCCATGAAGTGAACCTGACTGCCGCGTTCCAGAATGTTGACGCCCTTTTTGGTAGCGAGAACAGGATCGCCGTCGAAATAGGCCGCTCGCTGCTCGAACTCGGTAAAGTCTTCGACGCTTTTCAATGCTCGCTGAGATCCGAACAGTCGCTGAATGTTCACGCCACGCAGGGACGGAGTATCCAGTCGATGCCGAAACTCCTGAGGGCGAACGTCGCCAGCCAAATGCGTTGAGGCGTTCGTGTGTCCATTCGCGTGACAGTCGAAGCAGGCCACTCCGCGACTCGGGCGAACCGAGCGACGGTCATCGGTCTGGTTGAACTGTTGTTGCATAAACGGCGCGACAAGCAATCGCAATCCCTCCAGCTGTTTTGGATTCAGTGCGTCTTTAAAGAGTTCATGGAAGTTGTCCATTGTCACGAGCTTGCCCTGCGACACGTCGCCGAGATCTGCTCGCGTGGTCAGGTAAATCGCGGGCGGAAATTCGGGAAGAAAGTGATCCGGCAAATCGTAGTCGAGGTCAAATCGGGTGAGATCACGAGCCTCCTGCTTCTTGATTTCATCAATGTGAAACTTCGGGAACAGCATGCCGCCTTCTGGATGATTGGGGTGCGGCAGAGGAAGAAATCCAACGGGGAACAGACCGCTTTCGCGAATCTCAGTCGGCTTCATCTCGGCCAGACCTTCCCACGACTGCCCGTCAGTTAGGCGAACACGAACGCCATCCTGCCCCGGCTTTTTTCGGGCCATCACAGATTCCGTTGCCGGTTGATCGCTCAGGTCGTAGCGGAGTTGCAACAGTTCGAACTGCCGCTGCTGAATGGCCGGCTTAGCTTCAACCATTCGGTTCATCACAGAAGCGAAATCTTCCGGAACCGCGACGGACTCAATTTTTGCCGGAGCCTTCGGTGGAGCGGGCTTCCGAAAGGCTGGTGACTTCCGAACAGTGTCTTGTGCGCCGACGACGCACAGCGACAGAATTGTCAGGAGGAAAGTTCCTGCGTACTTCTTGCAGTGACTGTTGGTGTATTCCATAACGAACTCCTGGATTCCGCTTGAAGTCGAACAGCGGGTAAAATCATGCATGAGCCGTACGACGATATTCGCGGGTGAACGGGTGAAACGCATGGCGAAAGCACCCTCAGCTGGCGTTCTTCGGCTTACTAAATCAACGTGCTACTAATAATGCGTTTCGGCTGATGTGCTTTTGTGAGGGACCTCATTCCTGGTCTTCGTGGTTCCGACATTCTGCGAGATCCAGATTCCGCTTACGTCGACTCGTCGATGATCGCCGAGATCGGCAGGGATCACTTCTGCGGGCGCGTCTTTCAGTGTCCCCGTATGCTCCGACATCGCACTCGACTGAGCATCCCAGTACGCCCACTTGTCAACATCGACTCGCATTAGCGCCAGCAGCGGATCGTTAACGCCTTCCGGAAACCACACTCGAAGATCTTCATGCCAAAGTCCTTCGATCAGTTGCCGGTCCTGTACCAAAGTCGCTCGACCCGAGAGTGACACATAGATGGATTCCAACGAGTTTTCGTAGGTCAGGTTGACTTGGCCTTCCTCCTCGACCTCACCCACCTTGTCGGAATCGGCCTTCGTGTAGAACCACAGACCTCCATCGAAGTGCGGCTCCTGCGTGGCCATCGGCCGACTACAAAGAGTGCCGTCCTTACAAACGGTTGTCATCATTGCGATCCTGATGCCCCTGATCAGGTTTTCCAGATGATCGATATCTCGTGGAGAAGTGGTTAAGAGTGTCATTGTTTTTCATCCTTCGTCGGTTGCGAAATGGTCCAGGGTCCAGGTCCGCCCTGGGGCTGTGAGCGATTCTGATCAGTAGTTTGTGATCACTGAGTTTCCGAAGTGCGTGACTTCGGAGGTTTGGGTTACGGTTTTGACGGCTTTGGAGGATCGACTTTCGGCGATTCAGGTTTTGGTTCGACCTTGGGAACCTGAGGTTTTGGTTCGACCTTGGGTACGGCGGGTTTCGGATC
>JBDNFT010001103.1:0-5300 GCA_041689695.1 Planctomycetaceae bacterium
ACTGATCCCATGCGGCAGCGACATTGCCTTCTTTTGTATCTCCGTCATGAAAATACATGCCGTACCGAAGAAGCAGCATATCGCCTTTCTTCAGATGCACGGGAGCCGCTTCTTCGGTGCCATTGGTATAAGATTTGTTTCCAAACGGGCTGATCGAGAACAAGCCGTAGTCACGCACATGATATCGCGATGGACGAAAGTTGCCTGGATGATCCATGATCGCGACTCCAACAGTTTTGCCGTCAACTGTGCCAAAATAATCAATCCAAGGAAAAGGCTTACCCCAGCAATTCTTTGATGTTTCAGAACCATCACTGGCCACGATGTGCCCGCCGTTCTTTTCTTTCATCGATGGTGCCACTCGAATGCCGAACATGCCTTCTTTGGTGTCTTCAAACACAGCATCCACATCCGATGCGGTGAATGTCATTTCGTAAACCAGCAGGTGATTCGCATGAATCGTGATGGTTGCTGTTTCGGTGATTTGAGGAACTTTGGTTTCCGGATGCTGCCACTGATTCACTGCTTCGAATACTCCTACAGGCCCACCGGACTGAATGACTTTCACGGATGTATTTCGAATGGGACCGTCTTCTTTCCAGAACTTGATGCCATTGACTTCGTCGACGGAATTCCACACACCTTTGTGATGCGGGTGATCAGCATCGGACTTGTCATTCAGAGCGCGATTCACAACCACACCTGATGGTGTCCGCACTGGCATGAAGAACGGCTTGGGCAATTCCGGCGAAAAGTTGTACGTCGTGAAAGCATGTCCATTGATGGTGATATCCAGAGTGGAATCGCCTGTTGTAATCTCAACCTTATCTTCAGCATTTGCGGGGGAAAACGAAACGGCAGCAGACATTAACAGCACACAGGAAATCAGCTTGGTGAACGACGAGAGTTGCATGTTGGGACTTTCGTAAGAGGCAGGAAGGACGGAGGAGCCAGTGACAGATGAATCGCATTTGAAGGCAGAAAAACGGAGGCAGAAAAATTTGAAGCTATTTTTCTGTCTCCCTTTTTCTGTCTATACCATAGTTTTGCTCGCAACTAGCGATTTGCCGTCCACATCATCCTGGACAGCGATTTATCCAGCGATCCTTACGGTTTCGCAGGACCGGGTTTCTTTTCAGATTTCTGTCCCGCGCGGGCAAGGTCGCGACGGTAACGGCGGATGAGTTCTGAGTATTCGTTATCGAGGACTTCTTTTCCAGCGTCACTGACATCCGCGTCGAGATCATCGTTCAACTTTCCCCATCCGCGAGCTTTGCCTTTTCTACTCGTACGGCCTGGGTCTTTGCCATCGAACTCTGAGACATTACCTTCGCTCTTCGGATCGCCAGCAGCGCTTCCGGAATCGGAACTCAACTGGCCTGCCGCAAACTGACTTGGCAACGCACCACGGGCGGCATCCTGCAATGATTTTGCAGCCTTTGCCATTTGCTGGGCGGACGATTGCTGTCGAGCCGACGACGGTTGGCCTTTGCCGCTGGCGTCACCCGTTTTGCCCGGCTGCTGACTCTGTCCTTCCCCGGGTTTCCCTTCCCCGGGTTTTCCCTGGCCAGGCTGGCCATTTTGTTCACCAGGTTTTCCTTCACCAGGTTTTCCTTCACCAGGTTTTCCTTCACCAGGCTGCTGCCCTGGCTGCTCGCCAGCTTCCCCGGGTTGTCCTTCGCCTGGCTGGCCTTTCTCGCCTGGCTGACCGGCCTGTCCCGGCTGACCGGCCTGACCTTCTGGTGACTGTTGATTCGCAGCTTGCTCGGCCGCTTCACGTGCGGCTTGTTCCGCCGCAGCTCGTTGAGCCGCTTCCTGATCAATGGACTCCGACGCCTTTTTCAGACTTTGCAGTGCGTCGCTCACGCTTTCCCCGACTTCGCTGGGAATCAAGGCGTTGGGGTCGCGGTGTCCCTGGGCTGCTTGTTGAGCCAACTGAGCTGCGCGATTCAACTGGCCTGCCGCCTCCTGAGCTTTCTGTCCAGCCTGTTGCAACTGAGCTTCATTCATTTGACCAGACGCAGCTTCACCAGACGCAGCGCCTTCACGGGCTGCTTGAGCGGCTTCCTGAGCTGGACGTGCCTGATTCTGCAGTCCGAGCTCAGGCATATTCAATCGTTCGGCCAATTCTTCCAGTGGCGAAGGCAACTGTTTGGCAGCCTCTGCGACATCGCGTTGAGTTTGCTGTTGCGCCGCAACTTGAGCCTCATTATTATTCCGCAATTGCTGTAAGACTTCCGCCATGCGATTGAAGTCTTCGCCTTGCTGCTGCAATTGATTGCGTCGATCCTGCTGTTCCTGATTCTGCAGTTGCTGCGCGGCCGAACTTGAATCATTCGCCGACTGTTTCATGCGTTCAGCAGAACGGCTGAACTGGCCCGCCATTGCGTGACGCAGCGCATCGTCGGCTTTTTCTGCGGCTTGTTGAGACTGCTGTTTCGCACCGTTTTCTGCTTTGCGATCAGCGTTGACGGCGTCTGCAGTTTCATGAGCGGCCTCAACCATCTTTTCCAATTCATTCAGCAGGTTTCTGCCGACGTCTGCTTCTGATTTTTTCCTTTGCGGAAATTCTTCTGACTTCTGTGCGGAGGGTCCATCCGTGGCCTCCTTCGGTTGCGGTGCGGGAGACTGAGCAGCATCCATCGGGGGTTGGTTGCCATCTGCTTGCTGTGATTGATTTTGTTCGTTGGCAGATTCCTGTGGCTCTGCCCCCAGCTTCTCGGCCATCGCCGCGATCTTGTCTTCAATCTGCTCCAGGCGTTCACTGATGTCGGCCGCCTTCTTACCGAGTTCCTGACGCTTGGCGTTCTGCTCCGCCAGTTTGCGCTCGTCTTCGCGTTTCGCGTTGTCATTTGCTGGCGGAGCGTTCGGATCTGCCGCCGGTGCTGCAGCAGGCTTTGCCAGACTTTCCGCTGCCTTTGCCAGCTGCGCCTGAGATTTTTCGATACTGTCTTGTGGTGTCGCAAGATTACCCTGACGCAGATCACGGATTGCTTCATCTAACGGCTGAACTTCCGGACGCTGAACATCCTGTCCTTGCTGCTGAATCTCGTTACCAAGCTGGTCCGCTTCGTTGCGAGCCTGCTGTAACTCGTCTGCTAGTTGCTGCGCATCGCGTGCGGCGTCGCGGGCTTCTTCGTTGACGCCTTCGGCCAGTTGCTGCTGTTGCTGTGCCAGTCGTTCAGCTTCTTTTGCGATTTCTGCAGCGCGGTCCAGTTGAGCCTCGCGAGCGGCCTGCAAGAGTTCCTGTTTGCGTTGCAGCAAATCACCAAGATCAGCGGCCAATTGTTTTTGGTCCTGCTGTAACTGTTGTTGCTTTTCGTCCAACTGCTTCTGGAGATCCTCCTTCGACTGACCCTCTTCCGGTTGTTGATCCTGCTGCTGTTGCTGCAACTGTTGTGATTCTTTAGCCAGTTGCTGCGCCTCTAAGGCGAGACGGTTAAGCTCCGTCAATTCCTGCTCCAGCTTCGCAGCTTTTTCGATCTCGTCCGTTGCACGATGCAATTCTTCGCGAATGCGGTTCAGTTCGTTCACGGATTCCTGAATCTTTTGGGCCGCAGGATCACGCTGCGCAGTTGCGGCTTCTTCAAGTTTTTCCGGTACTTCGTTGCGAACCTGTTGAGCCAGCTCAGCCAGTTTTTCAGCCTGTTTCTGCATTAAAGGATGAGCGGCCGCTTGTTCTGCCAGTTTCTGTAAATCCCGTCCCTGCTGCTGCTCTTTTTCGCTCAGCTCTCGAACGTCCTGCTGTACCTCATCGTTCCAATTGCGATGCAGCTGGTCCTTGAGTTCGTTGCCTTTTGCGGCATCCTGTTGAAGTTGTTCTTCCAATTTGCGAAGTGATTCGACAAGTTTCTGATCGGCTTCTCGCAAAGCTTTCTGACCAATGGCTTCGGCGTTGTCGGCAATCTGAATTGTCCACGGGCCTTGCCAAACCACCTGTGGTCCAGGACTTGGACGCTCATCTGCCGCCTTGACCTTCAGTGTCAATGTATCGCCGTTGTGAACGTCTAACGCACTCAAATCAATTTGAAACGGATGGTTCACCTGCACCGCGCCACGGTTGAAGCCAACTGCTGGCTCGATACGAAAAGCCTCCGAATTTTTTCGAACGTGTACTTCCAACTCGCCGATTCCAATGTCGTCCGTCACCTGGCAATTCAGAGGTAAGACGTCATTCGGGCGAACTTCCAGAGCATCGTTGATTCCCGTCACTGTCAATTTTGGAGGTGTATCGGTTGTCACAATCAACCGCCGAATCGTCTCATTGAGATTCGTCAAACCCAATGAATCTTCAACTCGAAATTCGAACTGACCACTGCCGTTGGCTTCAAACTGAAATCGGGCGGAAGTGCCATCAGCCGAGAGAACTGCCGGTACGGTCAGTGGTTCAAGTTCAGTCGCGAGAACGATAGCTGATTCGCCTGGCGGAATTGGCTTCCACGTTTGCCAGTCTATCACGGCGTTGAGCACGGGCTTGTTGAAAGTCAGCGTGATTTCAATCGCACTTCGTTCGAAGACGTGAATATCACCGACGACGCCGTCAAATGTTTCAACTGGACGACCCGTGTAGGCTGGCGGAGTTTCCTGCAACACGGCTGTCAGAATGCGCGGTGGATCAGCAACGGTCAGTTCAAACCATTCCGTCGTCGCACCACCGCCACGCACACGATAAAGCAATGATTCGCGGACATCTGGCAGTGAAACAGAAAACTGCGAACCCGTTTCGTCGAATAACATCGCAAGATCTTCGCTGGGATTGTCTGCCGCTTGAATTTCCAACACGACATTCGTCGGCAACACTCCTGCGGTAGTTGTTCGCCACCGAGGAATCGCGACAAACAGCACGTCGGTATTCGCAGCCACAGTTCGTTCACCGTCTGGAACTTCGAAATACAAGTTGGACGGCGCCGCAAGATTCGCAAATGGCATCATGAATCTTTGTAACAGCAACGTCGAACCGGATGGCCACAGCAGCCATGGAACCAAGAGAGTCAGCACCGAAAGAATCGCGAGCCCCCAGCGTTTGGCTGTCGGCGTTCCCTGCACGACTTCAGCAGGATGGATGCTGCCGATTTGTGCGCGAACATGCTGTTCCAATCGATCACGCATCAGGGCGGAACCTGCTTCACTGGACGTGGCGTTCGGCCCGTCGATGGAAATCAATGTCGCTATCGCTTCCTGCAATTGTGGAAAACGCAAATCCACTGCGGCACCAAGTTCTTCGGCGGATGCATTTCCGATGAGCGGATGAAACAGCCGCCGCCACGCTACCGCACCAGTCAAGACAAGAGTGGCGACCA
>JBDNFT010001104.1:0-6559 GCA_041689695.1 Planctomycetaceae bacterium
CTGGGACAGGTCGAGCTACGTAAGCCGATCTGTCTCAGATCGGCAACCCTTCAACTCCGCTTTTCTCATAGCCACCGGTTTTCGTCACACCTCGCTGCAGGTTCTCGACCTGAGACAGGTCGAGCTACAAAATGCTGTCACACACAAAACGTTCTTGTTGTTGTCACCTTGTCACACACTTGTTTTATGGTGGCAATTGGGGGCTGGATGCCAGATAATTCCAGCGTCTGCACCATGAACGCCGCATTTTCGGCGTAGGAATCATACGATGACGATCACTCAACCAACGGCATCAGTGAATACTTCGGCAGGCACCGTCGTTGAGTCAGCGACCTGTTTTGCTCCAGAGCACCTGCGGGAATATCTGGGCGGCTGGTGCGACGACGCTCAGGCCGCAGCCGTTGAGACGCATTTGTTGGCGTGTCCAAATTGTGAACGGACGGTGCGGGAATTGGAGTTCAAACCGGACACGTTACTGCAGTCACTGCAAGGGACGACTGCAGCCCGATCTGTCCCAAATCGGGAAACTTCCAACGCCGAATTGGTGTCAGACGCTGCCGTTGATGTGGCTCGATTTGAGGATGATCGGGAGCGGGAAGGTTCTCGATTTGAGACAAATCGAGCTACGAAAGCGGCCCTCGAAAAAGTGAAACAGTTGATGGACGTGCCACACCAAACTGCCGCTGACAAAGAAAAGGCCGCGTGGCAGCCGGCGAATCGGGAGATTGGAATTTACGAACTACTCAAGCCGCTCGGGCGGGGCGGCATGGGAGCAGTCTATCTGGCCAATCATCGGCAGTTAAAGAAGCAAGTCGCCATCAAACTGCTGCCAATCATGTCGGCGGAAGACAGCGATGTGCGAGCAAGATTTCAGCGGGAAATTCGCGTTGTCGGTCGATTGAATCACCCATCGATCGTCGCCGCAACAGATGCCGGTGAAATTGACGGCACGCAGTTTCTGGTCATGGAATATGTTCCGGGCCTGGACTTAAGTCGTCTCGCACGACTACTTGGAAAACTACCAGTCGCCGATGCGTGTGAACTCATCAGACAAGTCGCGCTCGGCTTATCGTGTGCTCATGCCGAAGGTGTTGTGCATCGCGATGTGAAGCCGTCGAATCTGATGCTGGATGAAACGGGGCATATCAGGATTCTGGACTTCGGATTGGCTCAATTGAGTTTCTGGGATGAGGCCAGCGTGGACCTCACCACCGTCGGCCAGTTAATGGGAACGCTGGACTACATGGCACCTGAGCAAGCCGAATTCGGCGGCAACGTGGATTATCGAGCCGACCTGTACGCCCTCGGAGCCACGTTGTTTCGTCTGCTCTGCGGTCGCCCGCCGCTTGCCGCTGCTCCGAATCAATCGCCGTTGGAGAAACTGCGATTGCTCGCCAATCATCAGCCGCCGAAACTCGACACGCTGTGTCCTGAAGCACCGCCGGGATTGGTGGCATTGGTCGGATCGCTGCTGTCTCGGAGCCCGCAAGACCGCCCCGCGAGTGCGGCACATGTGGCCGAGCAACTTGGGGCGTTTACTGAATCAGCGAATCTCGTTGGGTTGCTTAAACGTGCCCAAAGCAAAGCGGCAGAATCGCCCCAGTTACTGAAGCCTGAGAAGCTCGGCCTTGAAAAAGGTGTCTGGAACTTTGGAGGCATCCCTGCGGCATCCGCAACACCTGATGCCGGTGAGTTCCAGACACCTTTTTCAAGACGCATCCGCCGTTGGCTCCTCGCCGCCGCAATGCCATTGCTGATCGTCGCCGGAATCCTCATCAAGCTGGAAACCGACAAAGGCCAGCTTGTCATTGAATCCGACATCGACAACATCAAAGTCCAGATCGTCAGCAACGGCCAACCCGTCAGCGGCCTCACCATCAACCACGGCACCACCGCGACGCGTCTTCGGGCCGACAAATACGAAGTCATCATCGACGGCCCCAGCGACGGACTGACGATCGAGAACGAACACTTCACGCTGAAGAACGGCGAAACAGTAGTGGCCAAGATTCAGATGTCTCCAATTCCATCGGTCAAACAATCATCTTCAGCGCCTGTCATTGGTCGCGAGAAAACTTTAGATCAAGCCAGTATTCGAGCAGCAGCCGCGCGGCTATCCGATCTTCTCGAAACGTTTTCGGAGCGTATGCCACTCAGTTTGCTGATTCAAATGACAGATTCCAAGAACAGCGTCAAGACTGCGGAAGATCTGGGGTCGCGGGTTCATTCTCTGCTGGAATGCGTGGATCAGAAACATTCCGAACATGAGGTCATTGAGCATCTGGGAGAAATTGAATTTCAAGGCAGTCTGTTTCTCGTAAAATTCAAAGATTTACCAAATGAGTCAGCTCAGTCGTTCATGAAGGAAATCGAAATTGAATTGATCAATCTCCGGTTTGCTTCACTTGGATCGAATACTCGGCCATCGACAGATTCACGTGAATCTCCGACCAATAATGTGTCAACCGAACCGCTCTACGAAGGCAAAACGCTCAGCGAATGGCTGGACATGTTGTCACGGGAGCGGAGTCCGAAGGGGTTAAAGTCAGCGTTCGACGCCTGCTCGGCGTTGGTGTCGCCAGAGACGTCGGAGAGGATTACTCAAACGATCCTGAAAACCGTGCCCCTTCTTGATGGCGAAATGCGCCTGATGCCCGGCCGAGACAGCGACTCGACATCGCTCGATGGCGAGGCGAGGAAGGTTCTCCTGAAAGCAAACTCTGGCACTGCGTTCTACGAACTCTGGGTGCGGGAGTTTGATGCTGGTGACGAAAGCTGGCGAAAGAGGTTGTGGAGATATGCAATTTACGGACAACCGGATGCAAAATCGCTGGAGCCATTTGTGGTGTGGGCTGAACGCCGATTGAAAAGTGCTCCGACGGAAGTCCCATCGGAAAATGAAGTCACATTGAATGCCGCGATCTACCTGCGTGGCTTTGCATCGTCGATATACCTAACCAACTTATCTCAGCCCGATACCACAGGCGATTCTGCGTTCAGCCAAAGAGTGCTTACCGCCCTCAAGTCCAGCCCACTGCTCGGGATCTCGTGGTGGCTGAGTCAGCCCCTTGTGCGTCGAACTTACTCTGACGATGGAATTCGAATTTCCACCGATACGAATCTTTGGCCCGCGGCAATCAAGGCCGAAATCACGAAAGTCGCGATCGAGACTCTGGAACGCGACGATTCACCGCCAGTGCTCGTGGCCCAAGCGTGCATGATTCTTGCCAACGGAGCGGAACTGAATGCCGACGAGCGATCTCGAATTCTCACTGCAGTAAACCGGCGGCTGATCGCAGCATGCGCTCAGCCTGAAACAATGAGAGATAAGGCAAAAACAGACGGAGAATTTCAATTACTTTCGACGCCGGATATCACGTCGCCGACCTTTACTGCCACGTATGATACGGCTGCCGCATATCTGATGATGGAATTTTTGGATGTTGTAAAGATGCTGAATGGTCGGACTGAAGTATCGCAGGGGCTGAGCGATTTGTTGGGGCAGGTTCAGGCGTCCAGAGATCTTCTGAATGCGGCGAATGAGCTAAGGCCATCTCAAGGTAACCGCAACATCGGCAGTTTTCCTGCCGGTTTTCGTGGATTTCAGTTGAAGTGGCCTGACCTGACAACGGCCACTTCCGACGGTTCTCCTCAGAACCTCGGTGCGATGATGGTTATGTCGGTTTGGGGAAACCACAGTCCCACGTTTACCAATTGGTTCGACTACTGCATCCTGCAACATCGCGTGATGCAGGACTATCTGGCATCAATCGAGAAACCTGCAACCAACGCACAGCCTGCGGAAGTTGCAGAGCCGCTTCCGCAGTAGGGTGCGTGAAGCAACGCGCAACGCACCAGTTCTGGCCCGTGATGTTGCAACCCCGCTTCCCATCGCGACGATCACCGTTGTGGTGTGTTTCGCTACGCTGCACACACCCTACGAATCGATGCCGATGCTCTGAATTTCCTCTTCAGTACTTGAACGCCACACGCACGGATCAACGCGCCCGGAGTCCGCAATTTCTATGTCGCGCACTTCATTTCACGCAGAACCAATCAAACGAATCCATCCAGATCAAAAAAAGTCGGTTGTCCCAAAGTCGCCGCCATGCCAAAATCGCTGATATCCGGGCACAGTCCAGTTAAATATTGCGCTTCCTTTTTCGTGTCGCCTTCCGCTCCGCGTTAGTCGCGTTCTTTCTCGGAGCGAAAACGCGACTCTACTTGTTCGTGCCATTCCAAGCCACTATTCAAAACCACCCCCCAAACTACTTCCATGCCATCCACATTAACTATGCCATCCATTTTGCGGATTGTCATTGCCGCACTTACGTTACTCCACACCACATACGCAGCGCGTGCCGCCAGCTACGATCCCGCATGGGCTGGGATTGCTCCGCTACGTGTCATCCCGCACACAGCATCGGATGGCACAGCACTCGTGAAAGCCGTCGCGGCCTTGAAGCCTGGTGACAGACTCGAACTTGCCAGCAGCACCTACAGCGTCGATCGCATGTGGGACATCGGAGTCAGCGGCACGGCCGAAGCCCCCATCTGGATCGTCGCGGCGAAGGATGCGCAGGTCATCATCACGCGGCCCGATAACAAACAAAACGTCATCAATATCGGGCAGAGTAACCTGGTGAGTTACCTGGGTCTGCGCGGCATCGAGATCACGGGCGGTAGCCATGGGATCAGGCTCGGGCGTTGCAGCCAGGTTTGGATCGATCAATGTCATATCCATCACACAGGTGAAGTTTGTCTCAGTGCGAACAGTGCCGATACCAACCGCCTTCATCTTACACGTAATCACATTCATGATGGTGGAGGTCACGCCGAAGGCATGTATCTCGGCGGGAACAACGGCGCTCACATCATGAGCGAGAGCATCATCGCACTGAACCACATCCATGATTGTCGTGGTGACCAAGGGGATGGCATCGAGGTCAAGCAAGGCTCCTGGGGAAACCTCATCGCCGAGAACCATGTGCATGACACGAACTATCCCTGCATCACCGTCTATGGCACCGCTGGCAAGCCAGTGAACATTATCGAACGCAACCTTTGCTACCGCAGCGCCGACCATACCATGCAGGTCCAGGGCGAGGCTATCGTACGCAACAATGTGCTCATCTCGGCTGCAGGCTCTGGCTTTACCAGCACCGACCATCAGAGCAAAACGCTCAACCTTCAGGTGATCCACAACACCATCGTCAATGCCAACCATGCCTTCAGTGGCGGCTCATGGAATGCTCGTGAAGGGATGATCCTTGCCAACAATATCCTTTACTCACGCGACGCTAACGCTCTGCATTTCGCGAACGGTAAAGACGGCGTCACCATCACCGGTAACGTCGTGCTGGGAAATGGTCCCAAAGACGGTTGCACGAAAGGTCGCGGCCTCGAAGACTTTACGAAGCTCACCTGGGATGCTTCTCAGCATGACGCCACTCCGACAGCCAAAGCGCCGGTGGAAAAAGCCGATCCCCGGTTTCTGATCGATATCGATTTCAATGGCAAAGAACGTGCGCATCCTGTGAGCGGTGCCATCAACCGATAACCATCCTCCATCACTCTCAGACTCGAGCTCTCTATGAAAATTCCTCTGACTTTCTTTTGCTTTTTCTTCGCCGCTTCCGTCCTCGCGCAACAGCCGCAGCTCAAAACTGGCCCGAATGCTGATCTCGGTGGCGCACTGCTGATGCCTTTGAATGACGAATGGAATCGCGATGTCTCCAAAGATCCTGTCGATCCTCTCAGCGATGCGATCATCGCCAGCATCGGCGCTGATAAGGGACTGCACGAAGACTTTGGCGTCGTATGGAACGGGGCGCCCGGTGGTATTCCCTATTACGTCGTCAGCGGTGATCAGCCCAAGGTGCTCATCATCTTTAACGAAGCCAAAGACGAGAGTGATCCCGGCCCCTATCCCATCCCGCCGGATACTTGGATTGAAGGTGGCCCGCAAAGCGATGGCGACCGCCATGTGCTCGTGCTCGATAAAGACAACTGGAAGCTCTACGAAATCTTCGGTGCCTTCCCTGTCGAGGGTGGCAAAGCCTGGAAAGCCTACAGCGGCAGCGTCTTCGATCTCAAAGCCCCGAAGCCACGCCCCGCTGGCTGGACCAGTGCCGATGCGGCTGGATTGCCCATCCTGCCCGGCCTGGCTCGCTATGATGAAATCTGCGGCACGAAGAAGCTCACGCATGCGCTGCGATTCACCGTCAAAAAGTCCCGCCGTGCTTATGTGCCACCGGCCACGCACTTCGCCAGTCCACACAAAGATGAAAACCTTCCGCCCATGGGGATGCGCGTCAGATTGAAGGCCAGTTTTGATACCAGCAAATTCACCGGTGCCGCCAAAGTCATCCTCAAAGGACTCAAAACCCACGGCATGATTCTGGCAGATAATGGCGGTGACTGGTTCATCAGCGGCGCACCCGATGATCGCTGGATTCACGACGAACTCACCCCCATCCGCAAAGTCAAAGGGAGCGAGTTCGAAGTTGTGAAAATGGGGCCTGTCACTACTCGCTGAATATCCCTTCGAGCACTAAAG
>JBDNFT010001105.1:0-4182 GCA_041689695.1 Planctomycetaceae bacterium
ACGGGCTTAAACTGCCCAAACTTCAGAACCTTGATCTCGGCCACGACAACCCCCAGGAAGATGACAGCCGACCAGTCGAAAATCTGAAATCGGGGCAAAATTCGGTTCAAATTCCTCGAACCCTGAATTTGGAGCGGCGATATGGTTGAACCATGTCTCATGTTTTGACAAAGTGCGACGGATTTCCAGAACGATACTGCGTTGCGACGTTTGACGATCAAAGCAGTTTCCCGTGACTTTCGCAAATCCCTCCCCCAAAAACGATTCCCTCCGCAGGAGATATCCTTGCACGCCGAAATTCATCAGCCAGACGGTCCGGTCAATAAGGACCCAAACTACGTCTGGTACAAAGAACTCACACGCTATCACTGGTTCGTTCTGATCGTCGCCGCCTTGGGATGGCTGTTCGATTGCCTGGACCAACAATTGTTTACGCTGGCCCGTCCGACGGCCATGCGCGACCTGTTGAATGTTCCGGCCGGGGACCCTCAGATTGGATTATGGGGCGGATATGCAACCAGTATTTTCATCATCGGCTGGGCTACGGGCGGACTGATTTTTGGATCACTTGGTGACCGCATCGGTCGTGCCAAGACGATGGTGATCACGATTCTGATGTATTCCGCATTTACCGGCCTGAGCGCCCTGTCATGGGATTTCTGGTCTTTTGCCTTTTTTCGTTTCCTGACGGGATTGGGCGTTGGCGGAGAATTCGCAGTTGGCGTGGCCCTTGTTGCTGAAGTCATGCCCGATCGTGCAAGGCCTCGCGCTTTGAGTCTGCTGCAGGCGCTGTCAGCCGTTGGAAATATTTCTGCCGCGTTCATTGGTGCAGCTCTTGCTCCATGGGAAGCCGAAGGCCTGAGCGCGTGGCGAGTCATGTTTGTGATTGGAGCTTTCCCTGCGCTTCTCGCTCTTTTCATTCGCCGACGACTGAAAGAGCCAGAACGCTGGCAGCAGATGAAAAATGATCCAAATCGTGACAAGCGAATAGGTTCCTACAGGGCCTTGTTTACTGATCCTCGCTGGCGTCGATCAGCACTCGTCGGCTTGTTTCTGGCGATTCCTGGTGTCATCGGTTTGTGGGGCATCGGCTTTTTCAGCGGCGATCTGACACGTATGGTTTTCCGTCAGCGTGTTGCCATGGAGAAATACGAAGTTGCAATGCAGAGTGCCGATGCGGATGCAGAAAAAACGGCTCTGCTGACGATGTTCAAGGAGTGGGAAGTCAAGCTGACGCCAAAGGCTGAACGACGCGAATTGACCGAATCTGAACAAGTCGTCGCCAAATCTATGGAAGACCAGATCAGCAGCGAACTGACATGGTGGCAGAGTCTGACGTTGTTGTCGCAACAGATTGGAGCAGCCCTCGGAATGTACTGCTTCGGCTGGATCGCTCAACAACTTGGTCGCAAACCCGCGTTCCTGATCGCCTATATCGCTGCGATGTTTTCGACTGCGTTGGTGTTTTGGAAGCTGGATGCTCCCAGCGACTTCTGGATGATTGCGGTGATGGGCTTCTTCCAGTTATCGCTGTTTTCGCTCTACGCAATTTACTTCCCGGAAATTTTCCCAACTTACCTGCGAAGTACGGGAACGTCGTTCTGCTACAACGTGGGACGATATGTTGCGGCGTTTGGCCCGATTATTTTCGGATTATTAACGGCTAAAGTGTTTACCGTTGAGCGTGGCTATATTGCACCAGACAATTGGCGGTACGCCGGGATGTGGATGTCAACAGTGTTCCTGATCGGAATCGTGACGCTCTACTTTGCGAAAGAAACTAAGGACCAGCCGTTGCCGGAGTAATGAAATCGTTCGTGGTCATGCATGACGCCTTCCACGGCAATCGCTCGCATGTCCCTTCTCCCCCGAGATCGGGGGAGACTGTTTTGGTTGCGTCAGCAGGGACTTGGCTGACGCTTGCCGACAGGCCGGATGAGGGGGCTGACGGTTCTATTGTCAAACATCGCTGAAGAACAAGTAGAAAATCCCCCTCACCCTAGCCCTCTCCCCCCCCCCGAGGAAAGTCTATGAATGTGGCAAATCATGTGCGGGGGAGAGGGGACAATCGCAAGACACTTCTCAACTCATTTTTGGGGCGAAAACATCAACCGGCGTTTGTTCAACACAAGGCGCTGATCACAGGCTTGGCGATACTGTGCATTGCGCTCGGATGCGGCGGGAGTTCAACTCCGCCGCCAGCCGCAGACAATGTGCAAACAGGTTCGCAGCCAAGCGCAGCCGAATCAGCACATAATCCCACTGACGAACGTGTGTCTGGATATCGTGTCGATGATTCCGCCACACGTGACGAGTCACAGCTTCAGACACAAAGCACGGCGACGCCTTCCACGGCAGTCGCAAGTTCAGTCTCTGCGGCGAATGCAGAGCAACGTGATCCGCCACGTCCGATCGCTCCGCAGCGATTTCGACTCCCTGACGACCGCCCCGAACTCAACGCCGAAGAACTTCTGTCTCACGGCCTGCGAATGGTGGAATCAAAACATCTGGTATTGGTCACCGATCTGCCGCAGGAATCCGTCGCGGAACTTCCACAACTCGCCGATGCCCTGTTTGCAAATCTCGAAGCGCGCCTTGGAAAACTCTCGCCAAATATTGCTGGCACGGAATTTCAGGTCACTGGATTCCTGATGGATGCTCGCGAGCGATTCAAAGAGGCTGACGTAATGCCTCCGGACGAATTCACGATTCGGCATGGTCGCCATTTCGGCTATCAATTCTGGATCAACAACCAGCCCGCAGACTACTACCGACGTCACTTGTTGCTTCATGAATTTGTCCACTGTTTCATGTCGTGCGAATATGGCATGAACGATATTCCACCGCTGTGGTACACGGAAGGCATTGCCGAATACTTCGCAACTCACCGGTTGCATACCGACGTCACCAAGAGCCAATTTGCGATGCTGCCAACATCACGTGAAGGCTTCGAAGGCTGGCATCGCATTGCTGAAGTTCATCGGCACTTCAATCAGGAACCATCGACCATTGGCGAACTGGCAGACATCATTTCTCTACAAACCGTCATGTATCCTCCCGACAACACGTTTGTGGAAGATTCGCAATATGCAAACGCCTGGGCACTCGTGTGGCTCATCAACCACCATCCCGAGTTGCAGCCGGAATTTTCAACACTTGCAACCTGTCGTACACAGGAACAATTCAATGATGCGATGGCGAAGATTCCGGAACAAACGCTGCAGGAGATGAATCAAATCTGGCCTCTGTATCTTGACGGGCTAGCAGAAGCCGACGTTTCGACCGTGCGATTCCCGTCCGTCACGGCGATGCCATCACAACCGTTGCATGGTGCGAACACACTGCCACTGGAATTGACACTCGACGCTGGTCAGCAATGGGTTTCGACAGGTTTCGAGCTTACCGCCGGCCAGCAAGTTCTCATCGAATGCCAAGGTCGATTCGTTGTGGGAGAAACAACGAAGCCATGGATCTCCGAGCCGGATGGCATCACCATTGACTACGTCCGTGGCCGACCGCTCGGGGAAGTCATTGGAGCCATCGTATCGACCGACGGCACGAAAACAACGCGACACATCCCAATCGGTAGCTCTAAGACTCTGCAGTCGCCAATCGACGGCATCCTTTGGCTGCAGATCAATGACCAGTGGTCAGATCGAGCGGACAACGACGGCAAAGTCACCGTTCGTATTTCGCCTAATCACTGAGCCGCAGGCGCTAGCCTCGGGCTTCGCCGCGAACTGTGTTTTCACTTCCCAATTCCCGACGCTAAGCACCAGCACATAAGTTTTCGTGTTTAACCGTTAACCGACAGGCGTACGCAAGTGCGGAAAAACGTACGCCTGTCGGCAAACGGTTAAACGAGGCTGTGTAAAAACCCCATCGATCTGAGTATCCAGTTGCTTTGCATCGTCCGGGTTGAATCCAAAACAATCATTGATTCCAAGCTTCACAATAATGAAATCCGGACGATCGCCCTCACAACGCTCGTTAAAATATCGCGCCACATTCAAGGATGGCTTTCCATCGCTGTCTGCAAACACCAAAGGGACTGCTGGAACCAGGCTTTGTGGAATCGGCCGCAAACTTACGAGCGAGCATAAGTGTCCTCACACGGAATAGATGATTCGAAATTCAAGCGGGCGACGGGGCATACGTGTAGCCGGATTCGTCAGCATTCAG
>JBDNFT010001106.1:0-2800 GCA_041689695.1 Planctomycetaceae bacterium
AGGCGTCGCATTCGCAGAGATGTGCAGACAGCGATTCCTCTTCCGCCTCGCTGAGGCTTTCGTCGAGTGATCGTTGCAAAAGTGTGGGATTGCATTTCATGTTACTTCGTCATCCAGCACTTCCTCAATCCGATTCCGAATGCGAGCAAACACGCGGCTTCGCGACATATAAACAGCCCCGGTTTTCACGCCGAGTTCTGCAGCCACATCCGCCACAGATCGCCCCTCAACCTGCGTCTCCCAAAATGCTCGCCAGGAGTTTTCGCGGAATTCGCCTCGCACCTGCTCAGCCGCCCAGAGTATCAATTCCTGCTCGTATTGTTTGAATTGTTCTGCATTGATTGACGCGTCTGTCAGGCCTTCCAGTAGATTCAGGAAATCAGATCCGCCTTGTCCTGTGATCTGCTTCCGTTCTCGCATCATAAACTTGATGACCACGTTGCGTGCAACACAGCCCAGCCATCGTCGAAACGACGCCGACTTTCCGTCCGGTACCCAGCCATCGACCGATTTTGCGATTGCGATCAGAAGCTGCTGCGAGACGTCCGCCACATGCCGTTCTGGTGTCCCCTGCTTTCGTACAAGCCGCAGTAGAAATGGTTCATAGACGCAAAGGAACTCGGTCCATGCGAGATTATTTCGCTGATCCTTCAGGCGGACGATCAGGCTGTGACGAGTTTCCGGCGGTCGCATCGGCCTCTGTCAGAAAAAGGCAAACAAGGGACGGGCAGTCGAGCCTGTCTATTGTAGTGAGTCCTCGATTGTGTCAGATACTCACAAAGAAAACCCGCGATTCCGAAAAAAGGCGACACGTATTGCGTGCTCTTGTGTCAGGAATTGCCGTCGCAATCTTTGAGCTGCGCATTCGCAGAACACTGAGCGTCAAGAACGGACGATCGCAGGCTGTCGTCATAGGGCAGAATTATTTCGGCGATTCAAAACCGAACGAGGAGACTTCGAGTCGGTGCTGAGGATCGAGCGGCCTTTGGGGGTCGCCTTTCGCTCGATGCTTAGGCCTTATTTCCGATGCAATAGACATGCGTGTCGGTACGCAGGATAATTTTGCCGTCAATGCAAACTGGGGATGCGACAGTGTGTTCTTCCGCGATCGAATTTTCGGCCAGAATCTTGAATTCGCTGCCCATAGCGTCGAGGACAAATACGGTGCCGTCCTGGCGTGCGATGTAGAGTTTTCCATCCGCCACAGTCGGCGATGATCGATATGTGTTGCGATTTTTAGGGAGCACGCCGGACCAGATCTTTTTGCCGGTGAGCAAGTCCAGGCAATCAATCGTTCCCCGAGCATCGCCAGTGTCCCGGCAGTTGAAGATTCGTCCATTGGCAATCGCTGGTGTCGGAACGTCAGCAGATGTTGCTTCATTGAACCATGCGATGTGGCTGGATGTGACGTCGCCCTGGCCGCCCATTTTGATCGCTGTCAACGATTCTCCGCGGGCGTAAGGAGCCACGACAATTCCATCGGAAACGGCTGCGGAAGCAATCGATCGGAAGTATTTGTGATTCGTTGGATTCAGGCCACCGACGCGCCAGAGTTCTTTGCCATCGGCTGCGTTATGTGCCGTGACGTGATCCGCGCCAAGCACGACGATGACCTGACGGTCAGGCTCATCAACAACAACAGGTGTTGCATAACTTTGAGCTGCTTCTTCCGGTGCGCCAAGATTTCGATCCTGCTTCCAGATGACTGAACCATCCACTTTTGAAAATGCAGCAAGGTAAGAAGGCCCAGTCTGCATACAGGCGATGACGACAGCGTCTTTTGTCAGGACCGGCGATGTACCGAGGTCCCACCACAGAGTGTCTTCGCCGTATTCTGTTTGAAGGTTTTTATGCCATTTTTGTTCGCCAGCAACTGTGTAGCAGCCAAGATCGCCACTCTTAAAGTACGCGAAGACATAAGTGCCATCGGTGATCGTGGATGGATTTGCTCCAGTACCATCCTTACCCGGTTTTCCTTCGACGGCTGCTCCCAGTGTAGATGACCAGCGTTGTTTGCCGTCCATACCGATGCAGATGATCGTGTTTTGACCATCGATCGTTGTCGTTACAAAAATCGAATCACCAGCGATGGTTGGTGTCGAGGCACCGCGGCCATGAAGTTCATACTTCCAGATGATGTTTTTGTCCGCTGACCATTCCGTCGGATAACCGGCTCCGTCGGCAGTTCCGTTGCCATGCGGTCCGCGCCAGTTAAGCCAGTCACCGCCCATTGAAGTGGAGGAGCCCATTGAAGCGGAATACAGCACCAACATGGCGAGCAGCGTGGGTTGTTTCATCGGAGAGTATCCTGGCGGGAGGAGAGTCGGATATAACGGCAGGTATTTTATCTTGTAAACGCGGTTAGTGAGCGTGTGCGACGTGACCGTGATCATGGCCAGTATGTCCATCGTCATGACCGTGTCCATCGTCGTCATGCCCATGGCCGTCATGCCCATGCCCATGGTCATCTTCGGCAGGTTCTGCCGGGAATTCTGTCAGTCGTCCGAATGCTCCTGAGAGCTGAGCGGAACCGCAAAGTAGTGCGATGCATGTGAGCATTGTGACGTAAATAAACTTCCCGGCATGATTGCTGACAGAAAGTCCCAGCATCAAGTGTTTACCATTCGCCGGTGGAGCAACCGCGCCCCAGACAATTACCGTGACGAACATCAGCAGCAGGATACCGATAAATCCACCACGCCGAAGTATTGGAAACGCTTTGGCCCAATTTACCGCAAAGGTCCAAAATCCTACCCAAGCCAGCAGTGGTAGCCATGGCAGGATGACTCGCACAAGATTC
>JBDNFT010001107.1:0-2560 GCA_041689695.1 Planctomycetaceae bacterium
GCTATTTGTCGCGCACCCCATGCTGGACCTACTTCGCTCGGCTACGCAAACGCCTGCTGCAGCATTGCAAGGCTCTTTGGAACGGCGGTTTTGTAGGTTTCCTTGCCTTCGAACTCGAGCGAAATATAACCGCGATAGCCATGTTTTTTCAGCAACGCGGCAACTTTAGAGTAGTAGATGTCGAGCGTGTACCATGTGCCGTCCCCGAAATAGGTCTTGGCCTGAACAAGCACGGTCTGCGATACCAAGTTGACAGGCGATCTCCGGACACTTGGTGGTATGCTCAATGTTCTTCTTTCGAACTGCTTCATCCGGTGACACAAATGTTTGATGGGTCGAGAGTCCCATCAGATCCAGGCCAAGCGTAAATGCTTTCCGTTTGAGAGAATTCAAATACGCCTGCGAATCACCTTCCATCTGAACGTGCAACAACTCGACGCCATCGAAGCCCATGTCGGCGGCCAGTTCGATGCACTTATCCACCGGCAGGTTGTCGGTACTGCCGAACTTAAAAAACGAATACGTTGAAACTCCAAAGCGTTGGGCCGGAGTGGCCTTCGGCGAGGCAATTTCGTCAGCCGCCTGTGTGGTGCCTGTTGAGAACAAGGCGGCCGTCGTGGAGGCAGCAAGCGTGTTGGTAAGGAACGAGCGACGATGAAGCGACATAGAGCAAAGTTCCGGCGAAAGTTGAAATTGGCAGATTTGAGCTGTGTGTGGTGAGATTACATGCCCTGGCACATCAATGTTCGGCCGCTGCTTTGGCGAGATCTTCGTCGCTTCCCGCAACCAGCAATGTGTCTGAATCGCGCAGTCGTACGTCGGGGTTGCTGGATGCGGCCATCTTGTCGGTCAGAATGTCGTGAATGGCAACGACCGTGATACCAAATCGTTGTCTGAGTTCCAATTCTCGCAGAGTCTTGCCGGTCCATGATTCCGGGACACCCATTTCCTGAATGCTGAAGCCGGTGCCCAGATTTACATAGTTCAGCAACCCCGCTCCTGAAATACGCTTGCCAAGACTGAGTGCCGATTCGCGTTCCGGGAAAATTGTTTCCGTGACTTTCAGGCGCTCCATCACTCGAGCATGGTCGCGGGAAATCACTTTCACGTACACGTCACGAATTCCAAGATCATGCACGGCCATCGTCGTCAGAATGCTGGCAGTAATGTCATCACCAGTACTGATCACCGCCGCGTCTGCTCCCTTTGCGCCAATTTTTTCCAGCGTATGCAGATTTTTCGCGTCGCCGACTGCTGCACGTGTTACGTATTGGGCAACACGATCGACGGCGTCTTCGTTGGTATCAATCGCAATCACATCGTGTCGCTGAGCGAACAGTGACTCCGCAACGCTTGATCCAAAATTTCCCAAACCCACAACCAGAAATCGTCTCATAGCTTATCTCTTTGAAATTCCATTACCCAACGACAACGTCTTCGTAAGCATACCGAAATCGTGCGGATCGCGAACGAGGTACTGTCAGTGAAGCCGCCAGAGTCAATAGACCAACTCGGCCAAGAAACATCATCAGAATAATCACCCAACGGCCAGTAATCGTCAATTTATTTGTGAGTCCCATCGACAGCCCCACAGTATTCACTGCGCTGCTGACTTCAAACATGTGTTCAGTTAATCCGCGTGTCACAGCTTTTTCGGTTGCGGACAGCAGAAACAATCCGCCGATTGAAAAACCGATGCCGATCACGAATAGCCCGACAGCTCGGGATGTCGTTTCTTCAGGCACAGAACGACCGCTGCAGTTGGTCGCTTCTGAGCCTCGCAGTCGGGACCACGCCATCAGTCCGATCAAAGCAAAAGTTGTCGTCTTTAAACCGCCGGCCGTCGAACCGGGTGATCCGCCAATGGTCATCAGCATCATCGTCAGCAGATTCGCGCTGTCCGTGGCCTTGCCGTAATCGATTGAATTGAATCCTGCCGTGCGAGGTGTCACGCTCATGAAGAGCGAATTGGTAATCTTGTCGCCAATAGGCAAATCTTTGAGACAGTTGTTCCATTCAAACAACGCAAACAATGGCGTTGCTACAACCGTAAGCAGCAGAGTGACGAAAATCACAACGCGACTTTGCAACGAGACTCGAAAGGCTTTCTTGCGTCTCCATGATACGAACCAGTGCCACATTTCCGTATGAGTTAAAAACCCCAGTCCTCCGGCCAGAATCAAAAGTACCATCACCAGCAAGCTGCCCGGGCTGCGTTGAAAGTTCATCAACGAATCAGAGAATGTCGAAAAACCCGCATTACAGAATCCGCTGACAGAATGAAAAATGGCGGGCCATGCCGCACCTTTCCATCCAAACCGTGGAACCCACAGTGCATACAAAACCAAGGCACCAATGGCTTCAAAGAGAAACGTAAATCGCACGATGTGGCGTGTGATGTTGCGACCTTCCAGATGCAGTGCCGATTCATGAGTGACGATGGAACTGGCTTCGGCACGCAACGACAATCGTTGCCCGAGAGCCAGTATGATCAGGCTGGCAAATGTCAGCATCCCCAACCCACCGAGTTGAATGAGTAACAGGACAAACCCCTGGCCCA
>JBDNFT010001108.1:0-1632 GCA_041689695.1 Planctomycetaceae bacterium
ACGCAGAAACGACTGCCATTGTGATTCAGCAACCCAATTTTTTCGGCTGCCTTGAAGATGTTGCCGCACTCACGGCGATCGCCCACGAAGCCGGCGCGTTGTCGATACTTTCATTCGATGCGATCAGCCCAGGTTTGTTGAAGAAGCCTGCGGATTACAATGTCGATATCGCCGTCGCTGAAGGTCAACCTCTTGGGACGCCGCTGCAATACGGCGGCCCGTTGCTGGGGATTTTCACGTGCCGCAACGACTACGTTCGCAAAATGCCTGGGCGATTAATTGGCAAGACCGTTGACCGTAAAGGGAAAGACTGTTTTGCCTTAAACCTCCAGGCTCGGGAGCAACACATTCGTCGTGACAAGGCCACCAGTAACATCTGTACGAATCAGGGATTGCTGGCATTGCGAACGACAGTATTCCTCGCCACCGTCGGACCACGCGGCATGAAGCAAATGGCGACGCTCAGCCATCAGAAAGCCCGTTATGCGGCAGAACTTCTGACTCAGATTCCCGGCGTGTCATTGAAATTCCATCAGCCGTTCTTCCGCGAGTTCCTGCTGCAGACGCCTAAACCTGCAAGCCAGGTTTTGGCCTTACTCGCCGACAAAGGCATCAACGTGGGCCCGGATCTTGCTCGATTTGAAATGACCAACGTCGATGGATGGCAAAATTGTTTTCTTGTTGCCCTGACGGAAAAGCGAACACGATTGGAAATCGAATCGCTTGCGGCGTGTTTGCGGGACATTCTCACTTAGTCCGCGAAATCACTGGTTGCCGCTTCGATTTACAGTTCAAGTCTCAAATTTATTTGATCCAAACCATGCGAAATCAAACCGCCACAAAACTCCTCTTCGAGATGTCTAAAGTCGGGCGCGGCACCATTGTCTTTCCCGAGAGCGACGTTCCTGAAGTTCATTCGCTGCCCGCGATCGACGACGCTTACCTCGCAACGGCTCCGCTGCCTCTTCCTGAAATTGCCGAACCGGATGTTGTTCGACATTTTGTGAATCTATCGACGCTCAACATGAGCGTCGATTCGCATTTCTATCCGCTCGGCAGTTGTACAATGAAATACAACCCAAAACGCCGCGAGCGACTGGCGCGTCTGCCGCAGGCTGCGACAAGTCATCCGTATCAACCAGAAAATCAAATTCAGGGGTTGCTCAGCATTCTTTTTGAAATGCAGAACATGCTGGCTGAGATTTCCGGACTGCCGGGAGTTTCACTGCATCCTGCTGCGGGAGCTCAGGGGGAATTTACGGCACTTCTCACCGCTGCTGCCTACTTCAAAGAACGTGGCGAAAATCGCACTCGAGTCCTGTTTCCTGCCAGCGCGCATGGGACCAATCCGGCCAGCGCGGCACTTGCGGGATTTGAATGTGTTCAACTCGCCGCCAGTAAGAATGGCTTCGTGGATCTGGATCAGTTGAAATCACAGCTTGATGATCGCACTGCCGTGTTTATGGTCACCAATCCCAACACGCTGGGATTATTCGAAGGTGACATCGCAAAAGTCTCTGAAATGCTGCACGCAGTTGGTGGCCTCGTTTACATCGACGGCGCGAACATGAACGCGATCCTGGGCAAGACTCGCCCCGGCGACTTTGGCGGCGACATGATGCACTACAACGT
>JBDNFT010001109.1:0-1822 GCA_041689695.1 Planctomycetaceae bacterium
CTGGGCCAACTCGTGATTTTCTCCTGCGGGCTGATGTCGCTGGAATCTTTCTGTTGATCGCAGGCAGCATGACTCCCATACACGCGATTCTGTTCACCGGTCGCGCACGATGGATCGCCTTGGTTGGAATCTGGACCATCGCTGTGATCGGAATTCTATTCAGGATGATCTTTCACGCATGGATCTCAGACGCTGTTGGTGTCTCGATCTTTCTACTCTGTGGCTGGGGAAGTCTCGCCACCGCCATTGTGCTGTGGCGGCGACTTGGATGGACTTTCATCAAGCCCGCAGTATTCGCCGGCGCGTCCTACACACTCGGTGCGATCGTGCTGCTGTTTCACGGACCGACTATCATCCACGGCATTATGGGCCCGCACGAACTGTGGCACATCGCAGTGCTCAGCGGCCTTGCGATGCACTGGCGATTCGTATTTCAGTTCGCAGGAGGTCTGCAAACCAGCAAGCCGCAGCTTAAAGTCATCCACTATCAACCAGCCATTCGCGAAGCCGCATAGGGTAATCACCGGCAGCATTCGTGGCAGCAGGCCTGAATCCAAATCCATGGCCGGCGTCCGAATAGATATGTAGCTCCGCCGGAACTTTGGCTTCCTTGGAGTCTTGAAAGGTGGCATGAACCGTTTCAATGAATATGCTTGATTCGGTTCCTTCTTAAGAAAATGCAGGTTCCGCGCGAATGAGATCAAAGGTCATGCCTCTTTTTTGACATTGGATGGCCCCCAACAGATCCCAGCCAGATCACCGTAACTTACAGGGCAACGCGACGGCGTTGAGCGGACGTCCGCCCCTGGGTTCGCCTTTCAGCGAAAGTCCTCCTCGGCAAGGAGGACCTACCTCAGCGCAGACCTTCCGCCAGCACGCGGCAGCCGAATCATCGAGCGCTAGGCACCTGCATTATCTGCCGCTCGCTTGGGCAGAGATGATCATGAACGGAACCTCAAGCTGCACCGTAGTGACGCTGATGCTGGAGAATCCCGCTGCAGAAAGCAGTGCGGTGTAGAACTCCGGCCGACGGTAAGATCGAAAGAACAGCAGTACCGGCAGTAAACCATACGGCATCGAGTGCAGGCTGATGTCCCAGAATTGTCGCTCAAAAATCATCAGGCGACCATTGGCTGGCAAGGCATCGAAGCACTTTCTGATGAGCACCTCAACCAGAGCATCGGGCCAGTCGTGGAGCACAGATTTGAAGGTGATCAAATCGTGTCCGTTCGGAAAATCGTCTTCGATAAAATGCAGCGGCTGAAACTGGATGCGTGGCGCTTCCGCGAATGGAGCAACGTGTCGAGCTCCCACATGACAGACGACTGGCAAATCCGCGACGGTGGCGTGCAGTGCCGAATTTCGGCGGCAAACCTGGACTGCAAACTCCCCGCTGTTTCCGCCCAGATCCAACATGCGGCGATGTTCGGCAAACGGAAAATGATCGCAGCACACCGGGGCCTCGTAGCGAGTTAACATCGACGTCAACTGCATCCAGCGCGACGTTCGAAGACAATTCTCCGGCGTGACTTCATAACAACGACTGTAGTCGAACAGCTCAAACAGCATCGACGTAGACATGAATTCTTCGTAGGAACTCAGCAGTTGCGGCAAGCGGGCAAAAAAATCCGGGGCAACGAGTTCCGAAAACTGGAGCTTCGTTTGCAAAAGGTCGCGGTACTTCAACGCCGCTTTGAAAGCTGCTGTTAGAGAAACCTCGGGTGAGCGGGGGACGTCAGTGCCATGATTTTTTGCGTCGGGGTCTTCAGCCGTCGCCTTCGCAACGCTCAGCACGCCAGCCTTCGTCAGCACGTCAATCAAA
>JBDNFT010001110.1:0-7886 GCA_041689695.1 Planctomycetaceae bacterium
ACGCATCACCCAGTAATGAGATGGCTTGAAAGAATGGATTCATATTAAGAAGACTCACTAAGCACCCAAGTAGAAGTTTCTTCGATTAACGGCACACCGAACAATCAAGGAAAAGAGAGTACATCAGCCTTTCCAGGTTGACTTATTTTTCTTCATGTCAGGCTGGATAGCCTAACGTACGTTTCGGGAATACCCCTAAAGCCACGTTCTGGCGATCAACTGGAAACCAATGAATTCAGCAATTCACGAACACGGTCATTGACGACTTCGCCGTTTTGAGTCACCAAAGTCTCTCGGATAATCTCGTCCTTCATATCAATACTCAGCGATCCGGTTTTAATGATTGGCATTAAAAATGTTGTAATATTCTTACTGAACATTTCGCTGGAGTGAATCGGAATCGAACTCGCCAGATTCACTGGCCCGAGAACTTTAACACCGTTAATCTCAACGGTTTCGCCAGCGACTGTCACTTCACAATTGCCGCCTCTTTCCGCAGCAATATCTACAACGACCGATCCCGGTGCCATGGCTTCGACCATTTCCCGCGTCACCAGTACTGGTGCCTTCTTACCTGGGATTGCGGCCGTTGTAATTACGACGTCGCAGTCGGCAATGACTTTTTTCAATGCGTCACGCTGCTGACGGTAGAATTCGTCGCTCATCTGTTTTGCATAGCCACCCGCCGATTCTGTGTTGTCGGCTTTGACGTCCAGCACAACGAATTTACCACCAAAACTCTCGACCTGTTCTTTCACCGCCGGACGAATGTCGTATCCGAAAACCACAGCGCCCATTCGTTTCGCCGATGCAATCGCCTGCAGACCTGCGACGCCCGCGCCAATCACAAGCACTCGCGCAGGCTTCAGCGTACCGGCAGCAGTCATCAACATCGGGAACATGCGAGGTGATTCGATCGCGGCCAGCAGCACCGCCCGATATCCAGCGATCGTCGCCATCGACGATAGAATATCCATGCTTTGTGCTCGTGTGATGCGAGGCACAAGTTCCAACGAGAAAACAGTTGCCCCTGTCGCGGCAGCTTTGCTGATGGACTCTGGAGACCAAAGTGGCTCGCATCCCGCAATGAGAACCTGATTCTTGCGCAACAACGCGATGTCGGCATCCGAATACTCGCTGCACGCGCCGAGACTTCTCACCTGAAGAATGACATCAGCTCGCGCGAAGATCTCGGCTCGATTGGCCACAATCGTCGCACCTTTAGCGACGTATTGCTCGTCGGTAAAGCCGGCAGATTGTCCAGCGTTCGCCTGGATCAAAACTTCCGCGTCCGTTTTTTTCAGCCCGGGAATTGCCGCTGGGACTATTGCAACTCGGCGTTCATCAGGATCAGCTTCGCGAAGAACACCCAGAATCAGTGACTGTGTCATATCTGTCAACTACTCCCGTCAATCAGGAATTCGGTGGAACGCAGGTTATACGGCATCTTTTCAAATGACTCTACCGTGATCGGGGACGTATTTCTTCGCGTTCCCGATACCAGCGAAACCAAGGTTATTACTCAAAAAACCAAGGCGACTGGCAAACACTGTCTGCCAGCGAATGTGCTCTGGCCGCTGCAAGCAAGCCAGCGACAGAGTTGCCGGCATGCGGTACACTCCACTTCCACTCAGCCCGCAGGCGGTCGATTTAAACGTAACCCGATGCGTCAGCGAGGGATTTGAGACACAGAATGCAGGCCATTCCATCCCTCACTGACGTTTCGGGTCGCGAAAACTCATGAAATCGACAGCCGGCCCGAAAGGAATTTGCCCACAATGAATATGATTCGCTCAGACGCACCTGCCGTATGGGTTTTGATTTTTGATCGTCAGCCCGCAGACTGCGAATTTGATCGACTGGACCTCGAATCGACCTATTTTGAACAGTTCCTGCTTCAGGATGTGCGAAACGATATTGATGCAAACATTGTCTTCGGTGGCGAACCCGCGTTATTAAGACTTTCCAGGTCGCTGACAGAATTGGGACAAACCACAAGCCTGATAAAGATATCGACAGATTGTGATGACACATCGGCCATAGAAAACTCGGACGGCCACAGCATGGAGTTATCGATGCGCCGCTGTCACATTCCACTGCTTGCAGCTACAGAATTGAACGTTCGAAGTCTTGGTGAAGCCAAAATTGGTCCCAGTGAATCAGGAGGTTTTTCCCAGGCATTCTCAGCCAACCTGGTTTGGATCGAAGCACAAGTCGCATCTGCGAAACACCCGGCGACGGCAGCAAAACAGATTCTGAATTTCGTACTCGATCAACTGGAATCGAACGCCGAACGAGAACAGAAATGCCCCGTGCTGGTTGCGACATTTCGCAGAGGCGAGGACTTCATTGTGAGCGAACCGTTGAAATCAGGCGTTGCGGAAAACCCGATGCACGTGCCGCTGTGGATTCGCCCAAATGTGAACCATGCCTGTCGCGTCCAGACTTTAGCTGGTAGTTTTGACTTGTTGCCTACAATCGCAACATTCCTTCGAAGCACAGCGGCCACTGAAGAAGTCAGTCCGCCCGATGTCCCTCAGATTTCAGACCTATCAGATCGGGAAGTCACTTCAACGCCTTTATCATCAGAACCCAAAAGCCTCGCGTTTCTTTGTGGTGCACCACAAGTCTGCTCAAATCGAGTTCTTCAGTTGCGGGGTGACGGTTGGAGCGCAGCGCGAACTGAACAATTCATGCTTGTCTTTTCAGACGATACTGAACCCGCTCTCAGCCAAACCGAAAGCGACGGTGACAGTTCCGAAGAACCATCCCGTCGCCTGTATGTTAAACCTGATGACAGATTCAACGTGAATGATGTGAGTCGTACTTACGCGACAGTTGTCGAAGATCTTTCCAGTGTCCTGCAGAACCTCGAAAGGCAAGTCTGCTGATGTCACGAAGTCGATATCGCTGTAATGTCTTGCCAATACACCGTTAGGGACTGGCTGGCGTTGCATTGTTGTCCAGAGTCGTCCCCAGCGTAATCGCAGTTGCAGCACCGATCAACGCTAATCCGCCAATGCGAGAACCAGGCAAGCCGCCACGCATGCCGCCACCGCCACGTCTGAACATTTGACCACGAACAGCCTCTTCATCCAACACTACGGCCACATTTTCAATCGCTGCAGGCGGAGCCGTGTTTGTTCCCCAAAGACGCACTGCCTGATGTTTTGTGCCAACTTCGATGATGTGAGCCCCGTTGCGAAGGCCCCTAACGGCGAATTTGCCTTCTTCGTTGCTGACTGTTGTGGCAACGCTTGCCTCTTTGTGAAGGATATTGACCGTAACTCCAGAAACCGGCTGTCCTTCTGTATTAAGAACAGTGCCCTGAAGTACGCCACCGTTGTGCAACACAACATCGGAAGAACGAATCTCTTCCGTAGCACCGATCGGTACAGGTTCGCCAGCCATCAACGGAGAGCCAACTGAAAGCAAACCCGCCAGCAAGAGGCAGGTGCCATTTCGCATTGATGTTCTGATTGATTTGTAACGAAATTTGATATCCATCATCGTCAATTCCCGCTTGTAACAGGGAGTGCGTCTCCTCATTCCCAATTCGGCAGAAATGGCCTGCGAACCGCGTTTGAACTCCCAATGTATTTCCATTTAGCAATAAGGGCTCAAGCGGTGACGCTTTGTGCGTCATATGCCTGAAACTCGAGTCAGCCGCATCGTGTCCGTTTTTCTCTTTTCAACGTTAATTCCCCCTGTAGATTCTCAACAGAACTGCGTCTGCTATGATCGGGGGCGACGAAAGTGGACATTCCAGTTCCTCGGGCAGTTGTCGCGCAGGGTGGCGGCGAATGTGCCTTGGATCATTCAAGAAACAACTGACTTAGCAAAAGGTCGCCACGACTTCTGCTACTTACGGCAAAATGTGCCGGGGAAGATTCATGTCGGAAGAGAATCAAAACGACGTCTCTGCGGAGGCCGTTGACCTGCTGAGCAAAGCCTATGCGCAGCTCAAGGAACAAATTCGGAAAGTCATCGTTGGGCAGGACGATGTTATCGAACAGTTACTCTTCGCTCTGTTCAGTCAGGGGCATGTGCTGCTGGAAGGCGTGCCGGGACTGGCAAAGACACTGATGGTAAGCACGCTGGCTCGCAGTCTGTCGATGAACTTCTCACGCATTCAGTTCACTCCCGACCTGATGCCGGCAGACATCACAGGCACAGACATTCTGCAGGAAAATCGCACGACCGGTGAGCGCGAGTGTCGCTTTATTCAGGGACCACTCTTTCACAACGTCGTTCTGGCGGATGAAATCAACCGCACGCCACCGAAGACTCAGGCCGCGTTGCTGGAAGCCATGCAGGAACGCCAGGTCACCGTCGGTCAGACGATCCACAAACTCAGCTCGCCGTTTTTTGTGCTGGCGACGCAGAACCCAATCGAACAGGAAGGCACGTACTCACTGCCCGAAGCGCAGCAGGACCGCTTTATGTTCAAAGTGTTCGTGAAGTATCCTTCGTTCGAAGAGGAACGTCAGATCGCTCGGCAGACGACATCGAACGCAAAGCCTGAAGTGAAAGCCGTGCTCACTGGCGAACAAGTTCTGGAAATTCAACGCACCGTCCGACAAGTTCCGGTGTCCGACCATGTCATTAACTACACATTGGCCCTGGTGCGACAAACTCGCGTGGGCGAGCCCGGCACGCCGAAGTGGATTAACGACTGGCTTGGCTGGGGCGCGGGGCCGCGAGCGGTTCAGAACCTTTTGCTGGGCGCGAAGACTCGCGCGTTGCTGAGCGGTCGAACGACGGTTTCCACTGACGATATTCAGAAGTTGGCGGCCCCAGTATTGCGGCATCGTATCGTGCCGAATTTTACAGCCGAAAGTGAAGGCATCACGTCCGACAAAGTGATCGAACGACTCATCCAGGAAACTCCAGCCCGGGAAAGTGAACTCACAAGTGACCCAGCACTTGGAAAGATTTTTGCGGCCTGAAGAGATCGCGAGAATCGCGAGATTAGAGTTGCGGGCGCGCCGAGTCGTCGAAGGCTTCGTCTCGGGAATGCACCGCAGTCCCTACTTCGGACAGTCGCTGGAATTTCTGCAGCACCGTGAATACGTGGCCGGGGACGACCTGCGCCGTATTGACTGGAAGCTCTGGTCACGCTCCGACCGCTACTACCTGAAGCAGTACGAAGAAGACACCAACGTTCGCGTAATGCTGGTCGTCGATGGCAGCGAATCAATGCAGTTCGCCACCGGCGCGATGTCGAAATTTGATTACGCTCGCACGGTGGCAGCAGCGTTTGCGATGCTGGTGCTGAAGCAACATGATTCGGCAGGCGTCAGCGTCTTCGATTCCACAATTCGCAGCCAGATTCCGGCCAGCAGCCGCAACACTCACTTGCAGGCCATCATGTCTGGACTGGAAGTGCAGACAGCCGGCGGCAAGACAGATATTTACGGCGTGCTTCGTCGAGTTAACGAATCGCTCGTTCGACGCAGTATCGTTGTACTGATGTCCGACTTGTTCTGTTCTCGCGAAGAACTGTTCAAGGGACTCACGATGCTCCGACAACGCGGGCATGAAGTCATCGTGTTCCATATTATGGACGACGAAGAACTCGACTTTAAGTATTCCGGCACTCTGCGCTTCGAAGGCCTCGAAGGACTTGGCAATCTGACGTGCGATCCCGCCGCACTTCGCGCAGGATACATGCAGGCACTTGAAAAATTCCTCGACACAATTCGCCGCCGCTGTGCCGGAAGTGCCATCGACTATAAACTCATTCGCACCAGCGACAACCTCGACGCCGCCTTGGCGCATGTATTAATACAAAGGCAGAAGAGGAAATAAAGGGAAAGATCAATGTCCGAAGTAAATGACCAATGAATCGCATTGTTTTCTCCCAGTGGTCATTTCCTGTTAGTCGCTGGTCATTCATTTGAAATTTCAAATTCCTGATATCGAACAGTTCCCATGTCCACATTCACCCAGTTCTTCCTTAACCCGGCCTACGTGCTGCCGGGGGCTGCGCTGGTGGCGGTGCCGATTCTGATTCACATTCTCAGTCGGCTGCGTTACAAAAAAGTTCGATTTGCGGCGATGGAGTTCCTGCTGGAAAGCGAAGAACTCAACCGACGACGCATCGTGATCGAACAGTTGCTGCTATTACTGTTGCGAATTCTGGCTGTCCTGTTGATTGGTTTGCTAATCGCCAAGCTGGTTCTGGATCCAAGCCGATTGCTCATGCTGCGAGGTGCCAGTATGCATCACGTTGTCATCCTGGACGATTCGCTTTCGATGCGAGATCGAGAAGGCGACGCGACCGTCTTTCATCAGGCCCTGCAGACTCTTGAAAATATGCTGTCCGAAGGAAGTCGCCAGCCGGGAATGTCCCGCATCACGTTGTTATCAACAACTGATCCAAGCCGTCCGATTGTGTCTGATCGCACTCTTGACGCAGCCTTCGTCCAAGAGATCCTGCCGCGACTTCGCAATCTGACATGTTCCTGGCGGGCGGCTTCACCGGTGGATGCCATCAATGCTGCTCGAGACATTCTGGCCGCCGATGGAGGCGCGGCTCCGCAGGTGCATGTGCTGACCGATCTTCGAGCCGCAGATTGGAACAGTCGGCCGGATGTTGTGGCTGCATTGGAATCCCTGAAAACAATCAAGGCCTCCGTAGATCTGGTCAAAGTCGTCAAGGACGCGCGTTCGAATGTGGCGATTCAGCAATTGTCAGCCGAAACCCTGGCTGTCGCTCAGGGTGTCCCGTGGCGAATGACGCTGACGCTGAAGAACTTCAGTTCAACGAAAGTCGCAGGGCTGCGTGGCACGGTGTTGCTCGATAGCTCGCCGCTGCCCGGAAGAATTCTGATTCCGGACATCGAACCGGGTGCAGAGCTACAGGTTTCACATGACGTCACGTTTGATTCCGAAGGCCGGCATCAGATTGAAGTACGACTGGTAGATGATGCGTTGCTAGAAGACAATTGTCGGTTCCTTGCCGTGAACGTCACCGAAAAGCGGATGATCCTGATTGTCGACGATGAAGGTCGGCAGGAAGATGCGTCTTTTGTCGCTGCTGCATTGAGTGCCGATCCTGCGTTAACAGGTCTCGCCAGCGAAGTCCGCGCATCGCAAACTTTAACCTCGTCGAATCTTGCAAAGAATGACTGCATTTATCTGCTCAACGTTCGCGATCTGCCTGCCGACACAACATTGCTATTGGCAGAATACGTTCGCAACGGCGGCGGGATCGTGTGGTTTCCAGGCGAACAGGCGAACGTGCGTTGGTATTCAGAATCGCTGCGTGAACCGTCGTTAAAACTATTTCCTGTTCCCATCGGTACGGTGCATGAAATTGACACAGGGATCGGCGCAGCCGAAAACAAGGCCAGCCCTTTCGTCACACCGGTGTTTGAAGAACATCCGATCTTCATGATCTACAACGCGCCGGACAGTCCGTTTCCGGACACTGTGCAGATCGCTCGCTGGCTGCAGGTGACGGATGACTGGAAGTCAGACGACACCGAACGAGCCGACGGCGTGCGGACAATCATGCGACTCAAGACAGGGCAGCCTGTCGCATTTGAACATACCATCGGCAAGGGCAGGGTGCTGACGTTTCTTGTTGGGGCAGGGCGTCGCTGGAGCAACTGGCCCATCGCTCCGGCTTCACCAGGTTACGTCGTGATGAATTTGTTGATTCATCAGTACCTGCAGCGTCCGGAAGACAGCGTCGAATCGCGAGAACTTTCTGAACCAATCCAGTTGCAGTGGGCAATCAATCTGTTCACCGAAAACGTGGAAGTGTACTTGCCGGAAGCTGGCCCAAACGACGAACCCGTGGCTGAGACATTTGTTCGCTTACAGGCAACTCTGCTGAAGAACGACTCGAACGTCCCCAAAGAAACCGCACCGAAAGA
>JBDNFT010001111.1:0-4194 GCA_041689695.1 Planctomycetaceae bacterium
AACTCTGGAAACTCCATGGGGACCGCATCGCAGTCAGGGAGCTGGCGGTGCATATGTGATGGACCCGCGAACACTGAAAATTCGTCAGTTTGCTTTGCCGGGCCAGTACAACATGTGGTGCTATGTCTTTAACAATTGGGGACAGGGCATTGTGGGCGATGGTACAACCGCCAATCAGGCATGGGACACGCCACTATCCGGCGCTCAGTTTGGTGGACGTACCGGGCTGAACTTTGTCTTCAACAACGAAGGTATGCGTCCGGCTTTGGGCAGCGAGTTCCTTGTTACTCGTAACTTCCCGGACAGTGTCCAGGGGCAGTTTACATATGCGTGTGTCATTAACATGAACGGTCTGCCTCGTTTCACGGTGAATAACGATGGCGGCGGATATCATGGTGATAGAATCAAGAACGCCGACAATACGCCGGATGATCTGATCAGGTCCGAAGACAAGCACTTCCGTCCTGCCGATCCGCAAATCGGCCCTGACGGTGCGCTGTGGTTCGGTGATTGGGCGAACGCTCTGATCGGCCATATGCAATATAGTCAGCGTGACCCGAATCGTGATCATACGCGAGGTCGTATTTACCGCCTGGTGTATCCAGGTCGTCCTCTCGTGACGCCGGTGACTCAGTTCGAAAAATCTGTTCCAGAAATCCTCGAACAACTGCGAGAATACGAATGGCGAACACACTACCGTGCACGTCGCGAGCTGCATGATCGAGCCACTGCAGACGTTATTCCTGCGGTTGCCGCATGGGTGAAGTCACTGAAATCTGATGATCCTGAAGTCGATCGGATGCGAACGGAAGCATTGTGGATTCAGCAGGCACATCATCAGATTGACAACGGTCTGCTAGCGGCGGTATTGAAGGCATCTTCGTCAGATGCGCGAGCTGCTGCGGTTCGCATTCTGTCTGACGAACGTGATTCAATCGCCGATTCACAGGCGCTGCTGATCGCAGCGTCAAAGGTTGAACATCCGCGTGTGCGAACAGAAGCCGCACGTGGTCTGAGCTTCTTCCCAACTCTTGAGTCTCAATACGCATTGCTGCAAATGTCAAGTTTCCCGGCAGATTACTGGGTAGATTACACATTGCAGCATGCTTTGGGAGCCAACGAAAACGTGTGGCGTGGCGATTACATCAGCGGCAAAATCCCAGAATTGAGCGATCGCGCATCAGAGATTGTGACCAGGCTGATGGAAGCCTCAAAATCCGGCGGTGTGGCTTTGCCGTTTTTGCAAACGCTCATGTCACAGCAGCCGAAGCCAGAGGAAGAACGCAATAAAGCCATGACGGCATTGGCCGATCTGAAGGGCGACGCAAACCGAGGACGTGAAGTATTTGTGCGCAATTGCACGGCATGTCATAAAGTTGGCAATGGCGAAGGTCGCGAATTTGGTCCGAACCTGGCTGGTGTCGCCAAACGCATGAACAAGTTTAAGATCGTCCAGTCGGTGATTGAACCAAATGCCGAAGTGGCTGAAAAGTATCGATCGACGCTGATCGTTACGACCGACGGCATGCCGACGGCCGGACTTGTGGTTTCGGAAGACGACAACGAAGTACAGCTCTTCGATGGCAAGGCGGTTCGCAAGATTGCCAAGGCCGATATCGAAGAGCGAGTGACTCAGCAACAAAGCAGCATGCCAGAAGGTGCTGCCACAACACTGGCACCTTCGGAGTTCGTTGATTTGATGGAATATCTTGGCTCACAGAACCAGGATGTTGCACCAAATTGATTCGAATCGCCTACGTCATACCAACGCTCGACCAATCGGGTGCCGAACGTCAACTGACACTGCTGGCCACCAGTCTTCCACGCGACAAATACGACATTCGCGTCATCGCATTGCAGCGTGGGGGACCGTATTTGAAGGTGTTGCAGGATGCCAGTATTGACGTTCGAGTGCTCGGTAAGCGCTTTCGCTGTGATCTGCTGACATTGTTTCGTCTGCGCCGCGAACTGCGAGGGTTTCAGCCGCACATCGTGCAATCGTTTCTGTTCGCGGCAAATTCCTACGTTCGACTGCCCGGTGTGACGCCGTCAACAACGAAGATTGTCGTGTCAGAACGATGTGTTGACAGTTGGAAAAGTGGCTGGCAATTGAATATCGATCGACGCCAGATTCCTCGAACTCACGCCCTGACCGCGAATTCACAAAGCGTTGCAGATTTTTACGTTGGCGTCGGCGTTCCGCGAGACCTAATCACCGTGATCCCCAATGCCTTGCCGAAAGCAGTGTCGTCGTATTCAAAGCAACAAGCTCGAGAAATTCTGGGGCTGAAAGAGGAGCATCGCGTCATTGGTTTTGTGGGACGTTTTGCTCCGCAAAAACGCTTGCAGGATGTTGTCTGGGCATTTCAATTGTTGCATCAGCTGGTCGATAACGCTCGACTGGTGCTGATTGGCGATGGCCCGGAACGTGACGCACTTTCAGATCTTGCAACCAGCTTCGGTTGCCGCGATCGAATCATTTTCGCGGGACACCGCGAGGATGCCGCGCCACTGATGACTGCGTTTGATGCGTTTGCGCTTGGAAGCGAATTCGAAGGCATGTCCAATAGTTTGATGGAAGCCATGTCGATTGGCTTACCCTGCATCGTGAGTGATATTGCACCCAATCGTGAACTGATTATTGACGATGTGACCGGCCTGTTGTTTCCGCTAGGCAAATCTCCGGATCTGGCGAAGCTGTGCGCAAAAGTGCTGACAGATGCGGATCTCGCAAATCGGCTTGGCGAAGCGGCACGCGAACACGTAGCGACTCAGCATACGCTGGAAAAGACCGTCGCCGCACATGAAGATCTTTACCAACGATTGACAGGTCTTAGGCCGTCGCGATAGCGAAATTCTTTTTGTTGCCACGTGGCAGAATTTGTTGCATTGGAGATATGGCTAAGCTGAAGGATTCCGACCTGAGACAGGTCGGATTACGTCGGCAGATCTGCATCCGGAAAACATGGTCGATCAAAACCGGTTGTCTGGCGAGGAGACGCGTTTGGCGTAACTCCAGCCGCCCATACTGCCCAGCCGACCAGTATTGCGAAAAATTCCAAATCGATGTGGGAAATCTTAATGAAGAAATGAACAATTGATCTGCACAAACAAAATTCGGGCGGTTACGCTGCCGCCGTCCCGTTCATATTGCTGACGCCAAATGTTCAGCGATCTGCGGTTTCTAATCTGCACATTTTCACGGAATCGAAAAATGCAAGTACAGCCCAGGACCAGTCCGGAAACGGATCGTTGTATGGATCTTATACAACAGTTAGCCAGTGTTGTCGTGCGTGATCTGTGCGTCGATGCCGGATTTGAATCCGTCGTACTCACAGGCCGCGCGGATTCGTGGCACGGAAAGCAGGTCGCAACATCGGCCGCGCGGCGTATGTATCCGAATCACCGTATCGAGAATTTGCTGAAAGTGACCACCGTACGCTGACAACAGCAAAATCCAACAAAAGTAGACACAATCGAGCCCGTAGCATGCTAGAAGGTTAATTCGCCTTCTAGTATGTTGTGGGCTCATTTCGTTGACGGTGGGAGTTGTAACATCGTTTTGGCAGTAAACGGCGGGAGTGAATCCAGATGACGCAAGCAGGTGACTTTGGAGCGGCGGGTGATGGTGTTACTGACGATACTGCAGCACTGCAACATGCCATTGATGAATGCGTGGGGGAATTGGTAATCCCGCGCGGGGACTATCGAATCACTCAGCCCATTGTCATCAATCTTGCCGCAACCGGTCGTACGTCCATTCGTGGTGAAGGCGGAACCTGCCGAATTTTGATGCAGGGCAAAGGGCCGGCATTTTCATTCGTAGGCACACACACTGGATCAGCTGATCCGAAGTCGTTTCAAGCCACCGCATGGACTCACGAACGAATGCCCATGATCAGCACTCTGGAGATTGTCGGCGAACACGCTGAAGCAGACGGCATCCAGATCGAAGGCGTCATGCAGCCGGTCATCACAGGTGTCCTGCTGCGTAAGTTGCGTCATGGGATTCGTATCACCGGGCGAGCACGCAATGTTCTGATCAGTCATTGTCAAATCTATCACAACCTTGGCGTGGGCATTTATCTGGACGGCGTCAACCTGCACCAGTCCATCATCAGTGCCTCGCACATCAGCTATTGTCGACTGGGCGGAAGTCGGATTGAACGCAGCGAGATTCGTAATCTACAGGTC
>JBDNFT010001112.1:0-3180 GCA_041689695.1 Planctomycetaceae bacterium
CATGACTAGCAATCTCGCTGGAGGCGATCTTTATCGCGGATGCCAGATTTGTTCCATCACCAAGTTGAAGGGAGTCAAGAAAAGTAGTCAGCTCGTCAATTGTTCCCAGGTCCAATTTTTTAATCTCGCCCAACGCGCTGGTAGCATTGTCATCATACGCAATGATGTTGACATACCTAGCAGTAAAAGTGCCCTGCCATTCTGCAAGCAATTGTTTTGCCTCATCACGAACCTGCTGCATATGCGGCTCCATGCTGCCACTTACGTCAACAATGATAAGTAGGCTCTTAGTAGAGACAGAAATGCCCATGAAATTGCCGGGCTCGCAACCGCGAATCCAAAGAATGAGTGGTAACAGCAAAAGCAGAAGCCACCACCAAGGCGGCCGCCACTTCTTCTTAAGTGACAACTCTCTCGCCCATGCGGCCAATCCACTCATTCCTTCTTTGGGGTTAAAGCTCTTTGGATGTTCAACGGCAAATCCGCTCTGCTTAACTGACCTCACGATGTTGTAATGTGACTCTTTAGCGGCCTGTTGGTCATCGATGTATTTGCCATCAGCCTTCAACCCGAATTTGATTCGGTGAATCTTATTCTGATCTTTTGTTCTTAAGAACTGTTTAGAGAGAACAATTGATTCCAGTCCCGGGTTTTGTCGAATTTGAATCAGCGACTTCACAACGTGCGACATGTCCCACTGGACTTGCTCCCGACTGCGGGAGGAGTCGTCGGGTGAAGTCGTATCCTGAAACCGAACACCACTGTTCTTCGCAACGCTTGCTTTTGCATTTTTGTTTAGAAGATACTCTGATCCGACCCACGCTGATTGCTCAATCGGGAAAAATAATTCCGCGTCAATTGTAGGTTTCTGCATGCATGCGACAAAGTCTTTAACATTGATTCGCGGGCTTGCATTGTTGCCTGTTTTGCTCATGGATTACGGGGGGCCGGGGATGTATAGCAGGTTTCGCGTAATATGGAGGCAGAACTGTATCGGTGCTTGATCTGGCATACAAGCTACGTAGGCGTGGAGATCGGGATGCAAATCGGACCCACTTCTGGAGAAAGATCGGCGCGTAAATCGGGCCCACCGCATTGGTACAGAAAAATCTGCCTGCATTCAGGCCGTTTTTATGTCAAGGATGTTGCAGGTGGCCGAATACGGCCGGACACGTCGCGATCATCGGGACGGGATGAGTGTCTCTGTCATTTCCGGTCCTGAAAATGCCACTCTAACCAGCCCCCTTTCAACTCCATACCAACTCGACGTCCTCCACCTTAGCGACTGGTCCGAATCTTGGGGTCCACTTCACCATACTACTTCGGGATCACAAGAAACCTGACGCGAGGAAATTGGTTCTTTGCTGGCTCGCTGCGAAGGAACTGGCTGTACTGCACACGACTGCTGCTAAAGTCTTTATTGGCAAAGAGTCTGGCTCGGATAAATACTTGCGATGTGCCTTTCAGGCATTTCAGAGCATCTTGCGTTCGATCAACAATTGGGATACCGGATTTGTTGCTGCTGACGACTTCCCACCGTTTTCCGTCGGGTGAAACCTCCAAGACACCTTGCAGAAGCATCAGGGGTCAGGCCTCTTTGGAAGCATCAAAGGAAGCATCAAAGGAAGCATCAAAGGGGCCTCTTTGATGTGACGGCAACACGTGCCACTCACATAAATTGGTGATCACCACCAAAACTGTGAGGCAAGATTCATGGCACATTCATGGCAGCATCGAACTGTTGAACGCTGGGCCTCGTGGATTGATGGAGTCGGACGACAGTTTGCCTCAGCAGATTACGGCACCAACGGCAGTTCGGCCTTCACACGTCCGGCGACTGTCCCGACACGATCGGACACAATTCTGGTCAGCACCACCAGTTACAATGGAAAGCATTAGGTCTCATTGTTGACACTGAAGAGCATCAAAGAGGCCAGCCCCTTTGAGCATTTCCTCGGTCATCGTGAGTTACGAAGCTCCTTTGGAACGGTCAGAGGCCTCCGTGCTTGAAGCGATTAGCTCCCGACGGCCTGGGAGGCGAGTGGGAAATGGAAATTATCCCAGTCAGATCTGACGTTCCAAAGACGCAGGTAGTCGCGCCTCTTGGGCGCGATTGCCTTCACCTTTGCAGGTCGGACGGACTGTCGAAAACGCATAGCGGTGACACAGGATGCAAATTGAAGGCCAGATTTTGGAAAACTTTTGCCATTCTTGTAACGATTCACAGTCTGGCGCATTGATACTTGTGAAATGACTGACTTACCTCCCACAAACTGCGACCAGGATGCTGACGACCTGGTCGTTCGGGCTCGCGTGGAACGGGAGGCATTTGGCAAACTTTACGACATGATCTATCCGCCTGTATTCCAGTATTGCCTCCGTCGATCCGGAAATCGCAGCGTCGCTGAAGACATTACATCGACCGTGTTTCTAAATGTCGCTGGCAGTATTTCGAACTTTGCTGGAGCGACATTTGAGGAGTTTCGTCGTTGGATTTTACGATCGCGACCAACGAAATCAACGCAGATAGTCGAAAGACAATGCGGCGAAAAACACTTCTGGAAGAAGCTGAAAATGCCGGCCAACTTCGAGGGCATGTGTGCGTTGAAGTCATCGACAGAAACATTGAATCCGACACGCTGAAGCGGCTGTTATGAAGCTCAACGAACGAGCGCAATCCCTCATTGCCATGCGGTTTTTTTCAGGATTGTCGTACGAAGCCATTGCCCTGATCCTGAACATATCGGTCGGAACTGCTCGAACCGCCTCCAGTCGAGCGATTGAAGAACTCCGGCGTGAATTAGGAAATAACGATGAACTCAGATGAACAGCAAAACATGGAACGGAAACTATTCGACGAATTCCTGAAGGAGTCCCGGTTTGATGATGCGGTGTGCGAAAAGCACCGAAGCGAACTCCGTGTACAGGTCTTGAATGCGTTTGATCGTTCGCAGCGCGACGCGAAGGTGCACGCCTCGAAGGAGGTTGTGCCGGTGGTTGCAGGAAATCGCAGTGCATCGCAAGTGATTGGAGTCGTTGCGTCGATCGCTGCATGTCTTCTTGGCGTCGTTACTTTGATTCCTGTCCGCGACGGCGATTCTTCCCATTGTTCTGTGACAGAAGTTCGTCTCGAAAACGCAACGACCGATCCCGTTTTTGACGCGGCGCTCGCCGAAGTGC
>JBDNFT010001113.1:0-3040 GCA_041689695.1 Planctomycetaceae bacterium
CAATCGCAGCATGAGATGCTAAACCGGCGTATGTGCCTCGCAGAGGTTCCGGGATCAAGGGATTCAGTTTTGTGAATCCTTTGACGTGCATCTCATAGATCAAAGTCTTATGCCACGGAGTGCGTGGATGATCATCGTCGCCCCATTGGAATTGAGAATCCGTCACAATCCCCAGCGGCGCGCACCATGCGTTGTCGCGTGTATCAATCTGCAGATCGTCGTTGGGATTTCCAATTTCGTGACCAAACATGGCATCGGACCAGCCGATTCCACGACCGATCGCTCGAGCATAAGGGTCCAACACAACCTTATGAGGGTTGAATCGATGACCGGCAAAGGGCTCAAAGACGCCGTGAACGCGATATCCGTAAAGCTGGCCGGGCCTGACATCCGGCAAGTAAATGTGCCAGACTTGATCCGTATGTTCCTTCACCTGAATCCGGTGAGCTTCCTTGAGGTCTTCCGCATTATCGAACAGGCAAAGATCTACGCCTGTCGCATGTTCTGAAAACAGGGCAAAGTTAACTCCATCTCCATCTCCATCCCATGTTGCTCCTAGTGGATTTGGACGCCCCGGCCAGACTCGCAGTTTCATCGATCGTTTCGCTTTAACTAATGTCAGGTTTTTAATATGAAAGAAGTATGTCGAAATTTCAGTCGCTTGGACACCTTCGGCAAGCATGGAGTGTTCGAGGCTATTGATTTCGCGTAAGACTGTACATATGATCAAGGCGTAAAAAACTTAGGTGGCACGTACTTTCCGGCTATGCTGACTTTAACGATCGCCAGGGAATGGCAGTGGACGATTGCGGTCAGGAATCCCAGTCCGTCAGCAGGTAGGAGTTACATTTACGCCGATATGAAATTGCAGATGAAGGGGTTTCCTTGCGCGATGTTCCCATGCGCTTGGGAGTGTTTGAGGAAATGGGGAGACAGAGTCGACTTTGTGTTTGACTCTGTTTTTGTGAAACAGTCAGATACTCACAGTACAGGTGGTGTTTTAAAAAAGGGTCAGGAACCAATAGCAAAATTGCCCAGAGGGTGCTCCGCACTATTGGTTCCTGACCCCTTTTTCAGCCTCTTTCCGCAGAAATTCGTTTTGAGCGCTTTCCGTAAATCGTTTAGTACAAGTGGACTTCATGAAAAGCCTCATATACAAAGTTGCAGCCGTCTTCATTGCGGTCGTTGCCGTAATGCTTATGGGTGCCGCATTGTCGGTTTATTTTGTGCATCCTGACGCATTGTCGGAGATGAGCACGCCTGCGATGCAGAATTATTGATTTGAGCAGACGGCGGGCGAAAATCCGACAGTGACCGTTAATAGACGTTTTTCCCCGAATCCTGTTGCCGCGCCGGATGAACGAGGCCTGGTAGGATCGTACAAAACTTCTTATGAAGCTCTCACGAAAGCTCATGAAGATCTTGCTTCCCAAATGAGCAAGCAGAAGAATGACAAAGTCGCTGCCAAAACAATCGTGGACAACGAATCAACACTTTTTGAAGCATCGCAGGCTCAGGATGTTGAGGCGATTGCCAACCGCGTTGCCATGCTGAGGGCAACTTCTGATCAAATCCAAACTGCAGTTCAGGCAAAATCTGATGAAGCTCAGGCGATTTCAGTGAAGACGCTGGAAGTTCGGGAAGAAACCGCAGCTCGCCGCCGTGACGTCTTGCGACTTCGCCATGAACTTGAAGAAGCTCGCACAGACCGATTTCGCCTCAGCGAGATTCTGCGTCACGACACGAATCAGTTGTTGCGTCTGGAACTGGAAAATCAGGCACTTGAACAGCGTCTGCAGCAGCTTCAGAAACAGTCGGAAGAGTATTAAAGGTCCACGGGCCGACGGGACGATTCCCACCGACAGACGAAATGATGAATTAAGTTTACTTGAGTTTTACGTTTTGAAAATTTCACCTGAGCGGGTTCACATGCTGAACCTGAGAGGCGTCGGAGCAGCACGATGAACAATATCGTCAGCAAAATCCTGATCGTTGCCAATCTGGTATTCAGCCGGTGCTTTATGTGCTTCGCTGGCGCTGTTTATTCATTTCAGGCCGGCTGGGTGCAGAAGCACGAAAAGGCAGCGGCGCAAGTGTCGAGCACCAAATCTCAGCTTGATGACGCGATTAAGCAAAAAGACGATCAGACGGAGAAGTTCACAGCAGATCTATCGAAAGAAAAAACACGTGCGAATAACGCGGAAGCGAAAGTGAATGGCCTTGATCAGAATCTGAAACAGGCCATCGGCAACCAAGGCAACGCGGAAAAAGAACGCGATAAGCATCTGGCGGATTTGCTGGTTGCCCAAAAAGAAGCTCAAGCACGTGTTACAGAGACCAACGATGCTCGTGCGGAAATCAAACGCCTGCGAGATCAGAACAACGACGCGATTGCCATCCGCCGAGGACTTGAAGACAAAAACCTTCAGATGGAAGGGCAGCTTGCCGAAGCATCAAGCCGCGAATCTCAATTCCTGAAGGAAATTACTCGACTGAATGACTTACTGCGACTGAACAAGATCGATCCGCGTGATCCAGTGATCGGTCCGGTTCCTCGGGTCGTCCAGAAGGTTGATGGCAAAGTTGAAGAGTCACGCAAGAATGCTTCACGAAGCCAGGAAAACGTCTTAATCTCCGTAGGTAGCGACGACGGGGTCTTCAAAGGCATGCAGATGACTGTCTACAGGACTTCAGATGGCAAAGCGAACTACCTGGCAACAATTAAGATTACTGATGTTTATCCAGACCAGGCAGTTGGCTTGGTCCTGGAAGACACTCGAAACGGCACAATAGAGCGAGACGACTATGTCACAACAAAGTTCTGATCCAACAATTTACGACGGCTTAATGTTCGTATCGCTCGGCGCAGTCATTGTGGGAATCGTGTTCCTCATCATGGCACTGGACGGCTACGGCTGGTCCAACGGCGGCTAACGTTGCGCGATCTGTTCCTAGTGCATTTCTGCGGCTCGGCGACCATTAACGATTCACCATGCTGAAGGTTGCCGATCTGGGACAGATCGGCCTACGGAGTTCGACC
>JBDNFT010001114.1:0-3897 GCA_041689695.1 Planctomycetaceae bacterium
CGACGTACTTCGTTCATGACAGCCTTGATACGTTCTTCGAACTGACCACGATATTTTGTTCCGGCGACCATCATGGCAAGGTCGAGAACAATAATACGTCGATCAGCCAGAATATCAGGAACCGCACCATCAACCACCATCTGAGCAAAGCCTTCGACGATGGCAGTCTTTCCAACGCCTGCTTCACCCAACAGGACGGGATTGTTCTTCTGTCGGCGGCACAGAATCTGGATGACACGTTCAATTTCTGGTTCGCGTCCAATGACCGGGTCCAGCTTTTTCTGCTTGGCAAGTTCCGTCAGGTCACGACCAAAACTATCCAGCGCAGGAGTCTTGCTGCGGCTTGAACTCTTTTGCCCTGAACCTGATGCACCACCACCGCTGTTGCCACCGCGTTCTTCTGAACCAGCTTCGGCAGACTCCATTCCGTGTCCCAACAAATTGAGAACTTCGTCACGGACGTCTTCCAGCTTCATGCCAAGATTCATCAGAACCTGAGCAGCGACGCCTTCCTGTTCACGCAACAGACCAAGCAGCAGATGCTCGGTGCCCACATAGTTGTGGTTTAGATTTCGTGCTTCGTCCATCGCATATTCGATGACTTTTTTAGCACGCGGCGTCTGAGGCAATTTGCCCATGGTGACCATATCCGGCCCCGTCTGGACAATCTTCTCGACTTCGATGCGGATCTTTCGCAGATCAACATCAAGGTTCTTCAGAACATTGGCAGCAACGCCTGAGCCTTCCTTGACCAGCCCCAACAGAATGTGTTCTGTGCCAATGTACTCATGATTAAACCGCTGAGCCTCTTGATTGGCCAGCTGCATTACTTTCCGAGCACGATCTGTGAATCGTTCGTACATTCGACTTCCTCGCTTCGAATATGCCTATAACCCCGCAGCGAACTTCGCAACCACGCACAACGCATGGCATTACCGAAAACGTCTCTCGAAGCCAATCCTTCGAATATGATCACTTCTCGATCGACGTACGCTACGAAAAATCAACCAAACTGAAAACGTCAGAAAAACGCGGGTGTACCACTGAAGTCTAGTTCTGGAATGAAGGTGACTCTGGCTCTGACCGCGCTGTTTTTTAAGTTAAATCCCGAAAACAGCTCTTTATCCACTGCAATTATCAGAAAATTATGCCCTGTCCAGGATGAACTTCCTTTATCCGCCCCCTGAAAACCTATCGTCGCCGGAACCGAAAACCATTTCATGCCACCTTGACAGTCCAAAAGTCCCAGTCCTCGATCCACTACCAATCAGCGAATACCGTGCCGAATTCTAGGACCACACTCCCGGCACGACAAGACTACAGTTTTTTGAATATCGCAAGTCAACAAATTCAAAGCTCAGGCATCGGAGTCCATCCCTTCGAAATCGTTGCAATTCAAAATCAATCAAACCATTCATCAGCCGGATCAAATTTTGGCAAAACGATGATTAGCACTGTCATTCGCCCCACTGCACGATGGCGAACGCCCGGCGGAATTACGATGCACTTACGTTCGAAAACCGGAATTAACTCTCCATCGAGTTCCATCTGAGCATCGTCCTCGCATTTGAGGAAAAAATATGTCTCAGTCAGAGTCTTGTGATAATGTCGTTTCGCATTTTCAGAGATTTCTGTGACGTGAACCGTGCCTGGAAATTCAGTGACATCAGCAAACGCACGGCGAGCTGTTCCGCATGGGCAGGGTACTTCTGGGATTTCTGTGAAATCAGCGTGCCTCCATTGACGTGTGGCCTGATCGCATTCGTTCGTCATCGAATTAAAGCGTCCCTGGTTCAAATAGAAAACAAGGAACCGCCTGCATAAAAATCCTGCAGGCGGCTACGTAAACTTGATGGTTCCATTGGGCGAGAACACTGGAACCTACAATGGTCGCACGACAGAAATCGGTCGCAAATAGTCGTTCAGCGTGTCAGGACTGACCACACCACCGCCCATGCCGCTCTTGCCAACTCCGCCATAAGGCACACCGTGAACGATCACATTGTGAGCATTGATCCAGCCGTTACCAGATGTAAACGATTCTGCGATACGAGCACACCGCTGCAGGTCACGTGACCAGACGCTGTTGCCGAGCCCATACTCGGTGTCGTTTGCCAGACGCAAGCCCTCTTCTTCATTTGAAAACGGAGCAAGAAACGCGACTGGCCCAAAGATCTCTTCACGAGCCGCGACGTTATTCAATGACCCTGCCAGTAACGCTGGCTTAACGTAGAAGCCTTTCTTACCAGGTATCTGTGCCTCACCGCCTTCAAGAATCAGATCCGCGCCGCCAGCCACACCTTTCTGCAGATAACTCAGAACTCGAGCACGCTGTTTGGCACTCACAACCGGCCCCATCTGGGCATCGCGATCCAGCTGATAGCCAACCTGCACGGATTTCATCCGAGTAATACATTCATCCACAAAGTCATCGTAGATGTCGCGTTGAATCAGCCAGCGTGTTGCATCACAGCAAACCTGACCGCTGTGAAAGGTGATTGCCTGGACAAGCTTCTCGGCAGTTTCCTGAATATCCACATCGTTAAAGACGACAGCAGCACCTTTGCCACCCAGTTCGCACTTCACCGGGATCAAATTGCGACCAGCAGCCTCAGCCACCATCCGACCAACCTCAGGAGAGCCCGTAAAGCTCATGCGTCGCAGTTTTGGATTCTGCGATAAGGCAGCGCCGGCACTTTCACCAAAACCAGTCACCACGTTCAACACACCGGCAGGCAACAGATCAAGGTCCTGAATCATTTTACATAGATAAAGTGACGACAGTGGCGTGTCTTCGGCAGGCTTCAGAACACAGGTGTTCCCTGCGGCCAATGCCGGAGCAATCCCCCAACCGGTGAGCAGGAACGGAAAGTTCCAGGGCACAATGAACCCACACGCTCCCCATGGATGTCGCGAGACCCATGCTTCATGATTTTTGACCGCAATAACCTGTCGATAATTGACAGCCTGTGACAGATCGGCAAAGTATCGGAAGGTATCAATGAAGTTTTGAACGTCGCCAACGGCCTGACTGTAAATCTTTCCGCAGTCCAGCGATTCAATTGTCGCAAATTCATCACGACGTGCTTCAACAGCATCAGCGATACGGTGTAGACAAGCTGCTCGTTCGGCCACCGGCATTTTCGCCCAGCCACTGTTGTGAAACGCATCCACCGCGGCATCAACCGCTTTGTCAACGTCCGCCTTCTTCAGGCTGGTCACTGTCGCGATCTTTTCGGCCGATCCCGGATTGAGCACGTCAAACGTCTGCCCATCCGCCGCTTCAACCCAGTGTCCGCCGATGAAAGATTTGTGTAATGATGTGGCAAGAAACTTTGCCACAGCCGGAGCGAGTTCGTGATCCGTAGTTCGCTCAATCGATGACGTTGACATTCGGAAACTCCTTGTGTGAAGAATACGGCATGCTGCCGCTGAAGGACGTGGGACGGCACAAAACAGAATGAAACTTCAGTACCGCTCCGCCCAGATAATAACGTCCATTCTGAGCATTGGGTATTCAGGTCGGTATTGCGATTGGAAATACTTGTCGGAAAACTCCGCCGCTTTCATCCTCGCTCCAGGTTCCTGTTCAATGCTGCACGACTTTGCGCAAAACCAAAAGGCCGATACCGCCAATGACCAGATTAGGCACCCACATCGCCCACCAAGGTTCCAGAGTTCCTGTCTTACACAAATTAATCATCAGGAACATCACCGGATAGTACATCACCAGAATTGGCAGAAAGCACAAAATGAAGCTGGTGATGGGCATCTGCGAGCGCTTGATCGTGCTGCATCACGGTGAGGTTTTGGCGCAGGGCACGGCCGATGAAATCCGCAACAACGACGAAGTTCGCCGTGTTTATTTGGGTCAGGGTTGAAGATGACAACTACGCC
>JBDNFT010001115.1:0-4757 GCA_041689695.1 Planctomycetaceae bacterium
GAAGACCTCGGTCGCCCATTTACGATGGCCGGTCTTGTAGTCGTACCCAATCATTTTCCCTGTTCCGGCAATGATGACTTCCGGCCCCTGCGGCGTCTCGCAGATCACCGGGTGCGAATAGGAGCAAGCCATGTCACCGCGATCATCCTTCCAGAGGATCTCACCCGATGTGCTGTCGAGACAGTACGCCGCTGGCGAGAGATCGTCGTCCTGACAGAAGAACAACCGGTTCCCATGAATCACCGGAGACATCCCCGGCCCCCAATCAAAGACGAAATACGGCTCGGGTAGTTCTCGCCTCCACGCCGTCTCGCCGGTCTTCGCGTCGAAGGCCATCATTCCCAGGCGAGCGTGATAGACATAGACTCGCTCCGCATCGGCCGCTGGTGTCGCGGAGGCATAGCTGTTGGATTCGTGAATCTTTGCCAGGGCTTCACCTTCGATCAGGAATTCACGCTCCCATTGCTTCTCACCCGAGTCGGCGTCAAAACAGTAGACGACGAACTTGTTACCAGGCTTTTCGCCCAGCATGGCTGTCGTATACAAGCGCCCCGCGACGATCGTCGGCGAACAGATTCCATCTCCCACTTCCGCCGACCAGCGAACATTCTTCGTCGGCGAGAATTCGACCGGCAGCCGCTTCTTTGAAGTCGTGACTCCGGTGCAGTTGAGTCCTCGCCACTGTGGCCAGTCCTCTGCCGAAAGTGGCTGCGTGCCCAGACACATTCCCCACATCGCCAGCAGAGCGACAGGGCCAACGCGAAAAATCCAGTCAAATTCTAAGCGACATGTCGCAGTCTGAAGCATGAGGGCCACTCCCGGTATTGAGGTGATCATCTGAGGCGGAGTACATGAGTCCGCTTCACTTTCGAAGTATTTAGAAACGGCGGTAACATCTTTCCATTGAGAACACAGCCATGGGGCTCAGTCGACTATCCGGGGAACCGAATGCGGACTTCGTCCAGCGTGACGTAACCCTCAGGGAGCTTGCCCCGCCAGACCGGGTAGTCCTTTTCGGGTCTGAGCAGATGCGGGTCGCCATTGATCGGTCCCATCGGAGCAATGTCGAGCGGATACAGCACCAACAGAATATCCACGTTCACGTCGCTTAACACTGTCTTCAGGGGAGTGCGACCGTAGGAGTCACTGCGATCATGACGACTCCCGAGGCAGGTCCACTCCGACTCATCGGGGACGGCTGTGATCCGTTGCTCCGACCACTCTGGGGTGACTTTGATTGGCTGGCCAGTGAGAATCCAGCCCGTGCAGACTCCGTTGCGGACGCCTTGTGCCAGCAGATAAAGCTGGGTGTCGAGGGCTCGCAGTTCGCCCTCCAGACGAAAAGTTAATTCGGCATTCGTGAAGTCGGTGCCAAAGCCGCCCTTCGTGAAGTGATTGTCACCACTGACCTCACGCTGATTTTCACCGGGATGACCACTGGTGAGCAGCATGAACAGCAAGTGCATGTAGCCCGCACCAGGAGGAGCGTGGTTGTAATCAATCCACCACGGGCTTCGCGAGGTGACGGTGCTCTCACCGCGATCCAGCGACTTTGGACCACGGGCGTTGTCGATCCAACCGAACCAACCCCCTGGACCATCGTCGAATGTCTCAATGTAAGTCTTCATCAAGTTCAATTCTCCAACTGAGGGGTGACTTTCACGATGGCAAATTCACGTCACTGGTGGCCGACGCGATCCGCCAGACTCCGCGAGAGTTGGGAGCGGTTCCATCGCACGCTTCGTAGAACATGCGATAGCAGGGCGGCTCAGTTGCTACTCCCGGCAGCCGAATGAGGCACATCTCTGACGATTTTGCCGCGTCCCAGCCACCCGGCCCCGGAGTGATGACCGGCTCGGCATCTTTCTTCCAGGTCAGCCCGTCCGACGAGACTGCTCGGAGGATGTCCGCGCGATCAGGCCGACAATACCCGGCGTAGTACATCACGTAGCCTGCTCCAGCCACGCGGATAATCTCCGGGGCAAACGCACAGAGCGAGTCATACGCTCCGTCCTGAGCGATTCTCAGACCCGGTTCCGGATGGAACTCCAGTCCGTCGCTCGATACGAGGCTGATAATCCCCTGGCCCCGATCGAAGAGGTACATCCGGCATTGTCCGTCGTCCAGAAAGACGATCCGGGGAGAAGCGTAATTGTGGCCCTCCGATTCCACACGGACGCCCGTGTCCATGGTCCACTTCAGGCCGTCCGTCGAGGTCGCGCTGCGAATCGAATTTGTCACCGCTTGAGAACCCGCGCAGCACTCGAAGTACATTCGCAGCTGGCGTCCATCACCAATGGGTACGACCTCTGACGACACCACACGAAAATCGCCCGCTCCGCCTTCTTGAGGCGAAAGCCGGACTCCCGGTTCGGGAACCCAGACGTTGCCGTCCTGGGAGTATGCACTCAGGATGCGGGTAGATGCGTTGTCATAGTCGTTCGCTCCGGCCGGAAAGCCAGGACGTGGAAGCATCTGCGAGTAGTACATCCGGTAGCCACCGCCGGACAGTGCCAACACGCGCGGTGACACGACACCACACAGTCCCGTGCGACGATCCTCGCGAGACCATGTTGCCTCAGGACGTGGCGTGGAGTCAGAGTCTGCAGGTGCGTCAATCGCCACCGCCACTTCCTTTGTCCACCGCACACCCGGATCTGCATCGACCGTCTGCACCAAAGGCGAGGCCGCCGAACATTTCGAAAGATCGATCATTCCTGTTCATCCTCAGGTCTTCAGGCCCATCGCACTATGCTGTTCACGCGCCGTTTCAGAATATCGCGCGAAGGCCGCCTCATCGCGCCGGCACGAAACCCCTGTAAAGACCATCGCGAATGAACGTCGATGACGGGTCTGCGACAGGTTCGCATCCGCCCGGTGAATCGTCATCCCGTGATGCACGACCACGTCGCCCGGCTGCAGGACTGCGGCCACTTCGCGATTGAAGTCATCCGTCGTGAAGTCGTTGATCCCCTGCGAAAATCCCAGAATCTGCGACTTGGCGTGCTTCCGGTAGCCGCGCGTATGCGATCCATCGACATAGCGCAGACAGCCGTTCTCCGCATCCACTGAATCGAGTGCCATCCAAATGGTCAGCACATTCGCGGGCTCCAGACAGAAGTAGTAGTTGTCCTGGTGCGGAGGGGTCACGTGATGTATTCCAAGCGGCTTGTTGAACCATTCCGGCTGGTCGACCGCTGCGGGCTCGCCGATCAGGGCCTCAGCCAGAGCCTTCCACGTGGGATGTTTCACGTACTCGCGAAAGTAGGGGTCGCCTCCCATTCGCTGCATCTGCTTGAGCGTCTCCGGGCGGGAGCGATCCTGATAAAAGGCGTCGGCATCAGGTAGCGTCGGCACAACGTCGCGGATGTATCGGTCGAGATTCTCTGTCAGTTCCGCGAAGTCCTGGTTTCCCAGTAACTGTCGCACGATGACAAATCCATGTTGGTCGAAGTGTTGTTTTTCAAGTTCGAAGGTCATTTGGCGTTCCTGTCCTGGGAGACTGCACTGTCTGGGAAAAATCACGGGCTCAATTCGCTATTGGCCCGCTCGGAATCCACTCCGGCAAGCGTTCGGCGAGCTGGCGATGGAATGTTCGATCAGCAAACGCCGCGACGATCTCATCGAACTGCCGGTCGGTGACGGCATAGCCTTCGCCCGCAGTGCCGAAGACATACAAGTGCGGCGTCCCTTGCAGCGCCTGCCGGACTCCTCGACGAAATACAGGCTCGTCGAATCGATCCTGTTCGGTCCAGGGAACGCAGCAAGTCGCCATGATGCAACTGGGATAACGCTTCATGAGTGGGTAACACTTTCTCGTTGGGGACAATCAAGCATCATCATTTCAGCTCGTCCATGTGCCTCTGCCGAGCCACGCTCAAGACAATCTCCCCGACGCTTCAATCGGCCAGATCTCCAGGACGCAGCCGTGTTCGTGGATGACCAATTCCCGGTACAGATTGCACGTCGTGCAGGCATGGCTGGGAATCAGATGCAGCGCTTGACCGATCGACCAGTCGGGGACATTGCGGACCACAACATGCTCTTCCGAAAGAAAGAACGGGATTTCGACGCCGGGAAAGTCACGAATCGCAGGCACCCCGAACTCGGCACCCGCTCCTTTGACTCCCACGTCCAACACGGCTTTGTCTGGTGCCGGTCGACTGATCACGCGAACCAGGACCGACAGAGCAATCTCAAACTCGGGTACCAATCGGTGATACTGCCGGTCCATCGTGGCGTAGGTTCCAGCCTGAATTTCGTCGATCCCGGCCATCACGCCAGTGCTGTCGTAAGTCGCGCTAGAGCAACCACTCAGGCACCCGACCGGGATTCCTGCGACTTCGAGCATCTCACGCGTATCGAGCGCCAGTTGCATCGCCGCTGTGGCGCGATCAACCCGTTCGGGGCGATCCAGAACGTTGACTAGGTGCCCTTCAAAGGCCTGCAAGCCAGCGAATCTAACTCCCGGCAAATCGACCAATCGCTGAACCAATTCGAGGACCGGTTTTCCGGGTTGTACGCCGCAACGGCCCATGCCGATATCGACCTCGACCAACAGTTGGACAGTGGTTCCGGCGGCCATGGCGGCTTGCGAAACTTCGACCGCCTGATCCCAATGATCAATGGCCACGCTGACTCTCGCTTGCGTCGCGAGCCGCGCGAGGCGAGCCATCTTTGCTGCACCAACGACCTGATTGGCAATCAGAACATCCTGGAACCCATGTTCGACCAGGACTTCCGCTTCGCCCAGCTTC
>JBDNFT010001116.1:0-3139 GCA_041689695.1 Planctomycetaceae bacterium
AGTTCGCTTATGACGGCCCAAATATCGGCTTTGTCGCCATGATTACGCCGAGCAATTTTGTGCCACATCCAGTGGGAGATTTGCAGCATCTCGATGCTGCTGAACTGGTTCAGCAGCTACGCAGTCCATCGGATGCCGTGCGTTTGGCGAGCGGCAGGGCGTTAGCCCTTCGGTACGATTTGTCGCAAGGGACTCGGAGGGCTGACGCCCTGCCGCTATCCGATGAGATTATCGCACTTGCCAAAGATCACACGGCATCGATGCATTCTCGCGTTGCCGCCATCTGGACATTGCGTCAATCCAACTGGGACGCCTTCAAAGCATCCTTCAGCTCACTTCTGATCGACGCTGATCTTCGCGAACACGTCATCCGCGCCGCTGCGGATCGCAAATCACAAATCGACAAAGGCATGATGGGGCCAATTTTTTCGAAGCTCGACGACAGCAATCCGAGAGTTCAGGCCGCAGCCATCGTCGCGATGGGACGCATGGGCGAAACACGTGCCGCTAAAGAACTTCTGGAACTGGCTTCGGCGAGCGGGGCGGCGTCAGCCCCCCGGTACAACGCCACAGCTGGATCGAACGCTGGAAGTACCGGGGCGCTGACGCCGGACCGCTCACCCCAAGAAACAAACAAAGACGCATGGCGACAACCAGATCCTGACCGCGTCATTCCGCATCTCGCAATCAAAGCGCTCGTTGATCTCAACTCCATCGACGAATGCCTCGCGGCTCTTAACGGCCCACACCGTGCTGGAGCCCTTGCCGCACTCAAACGCATGCACGATCCGAAAACCGTTGACGGTCTATTTACAGGTCTCAGCACCAGCCGTGACGAATCACTTCGCCGCGAAATCTGGACCACGCTGATTCGTCTCTATCACCGCGAAGGTGAATTCACCGTCGATAGTCCGAACTGGTGGGGCACTCGACCGGACACAATTGGCCCATACTACGACCGTCAGAAGTGGAGCGAATCTGATCGCATCGCCGACGCCATCAAAGTTGCGATGACAGAAGGCAATGAGACTCTCCAGCAGCACATCACCGAACAACTCAAGAAACACGTGGTCAACCTTGAAGGCGTCAGTGCTGGCGAAATCGCAATGGCTGAACCTGATAAAGCCATCTTGCTTCCCAAAGCTGATCCGAACGACAAAAACGCGATCGCCAATCTGCCGCCCGACGTTGTTGCTGAACGAGCCGCCGCGACGCCCGGTGACGTTGCAAAAGGACAGTTGCTCTTCAAACAGCAATCGTGCATCAACTGTCACACATTTGCCAACGGGCAGCAACCGAAGGGACCGCATCTGGTAGACATCGGCAAACGCTACAAACGAGCCGAATTGATTGAATCAATTCTGAATCCCAGCAAGAAGATCGCTCAAGGCTTCGACACCTGGGCGTTTGCCATGGTCGATGGCAAAGTCTACACCGGCTTCGTCGTCCTCGAAAGCGCGGAAACAGTCACCGTGCGAGACGCCACCGGCATCTCACGTGAACTGCATCAGCAAAACATCGAAGACCGTGTCAAGCAGGAAATCTCCATGATGCCAATCGGGATCGTCGGCAATCTCAGTCCACAGCAACTTGCCGATCTGATCGCGTATCTGGAATCGCTGCGGTGATTACAGAAAAAATCCATCTTTTCTGTTGGTGGATCTGAATTCCGACTCTGTACAGTATCAAACCCGACGACCAATGCGAAAATCGGCATGACAATCGTGCTGATTTTGACAATACGGGATTTGATAGCCGGTCTCACAATGGCTGGAATCCATGTCGATCGAAAAACTCACCGCCCTGCTGCAACGATAGCTTGTTCGCAGGGCGATAAGTTGACGCTTTGACTACGGTTTCGTCATCAGCGACGCTCCACAACGGAAGAAAGGAAACATTCTGCAGCTAAACGCAATGTTCCGGACTGCCTTGTGCAAGTTGAATCGGAGACTATTGATCGTTGCGGATTGCTGTTTGAGTTGTCAATTAGTCGAATTGACGTTGCCGCCCGAGATGTTCCACGTTACCACCGCTGACTGGTTTTTGAACCTTTGAATTTCCGGTGCCTTATGTTCCGCCTTGTATTCATCTCCTTCATGTCGCTGCGTGCGATCGCGTGTCCGCTCTTTTGCGTTGGCGGTGTAGAGATTGTGCCTGCCGAGGGCGTCCAGCAGAATGGCGGTTGTCATTGCGGGCACTGTCAGGCATCCAGTTGCGATGGCGATGAGTTGCCCCCTGCAAATCCTTCAGGCGACGCTCCATGCCCATGCGATACGGGCTGTGTGTGCCAGGTCACGCCAGAATCGAACAGTCGTAGTGCTTCGACTGACATGCTGTTGTCGCTGGACTGGGCACCTTTGTGCCTTGAGACGCCGGACTTGTCGAATGTTCGCGGCCAGTGTTGCGTCGAGCAGCGCCATGCCCGCATTGATCTGCGAACCGGGCGAGACGTGCGTCTCGCTTGCGCGTCTCTATTGCTGTAGGCCACTGCTGGCCCGCGTTGGCTGCCCCTGCCAACTCCGTTTAACAAAGTAGACGTCACTCTCCGAGTGACGCTGGCCGCAAAACACGGCCGTTGGCATTCGTCACTCAGAGAGTGACGGCTACTTTCAGCACAAGACGAATGCCATTGGGCTAGCACCTTGCCGCTCATTAATTCAACAGCCCGCTTGTATTGGTGCGTCCCCCAGCAGGAGTTCTACCATGAGTCAATCAATCGTCAACGCGCCGGAGAAGTGTCCGCAGCGATCTGCTGCCGTGTTCTACTACGGCCACCAGAACGACTGGTGAATTCCAAAGTCCGCAGCATTGACCGGCCATGTTGAAACAGTTATCGATGACTGGTGCGAAGAACACTCGGTGCCGGAATCCATCTGCGTCCAGTGTGATCCAACGCTGATGCCTAAAGGACCAGACTACGAATGGTGTCTCGAACACGGCGTTCACAACTGTCCGCTCGATCATCCTGACGTGGCCCAACTGAAAGAAACGCCAACCATAATGCCGAGTGATCTCTGGCGTTCTTCCGGGCGAAGTCATTGCGACAGCCGGCATCGACATCTACTTCGCTCGACAACTGATCAACGAACGACTTTCAACAGTCGAACTGCCGACCGGAATCAGCCGACCGCAGATGGGG
>JBDNFT010001117.1:0-4734 GCA_041689695.1 Planctomycetaceae bacterium
AAGGCATCGCGTTCCTGATGATCGACGTGCTGTCATGTGGAATGGCTATGATGATCCCGATAGTCTTCAGAAAGCGGTTGGCTTCCGGCTTGAGGATGCTGATTGTCTTCGCTTTTACGGCCAGCTTGATGCTGATCCCATGGTTCCTTCATCGCCGTCGACTCCCCGACACCACGGAAATGCATTATGCCGGACGACTTTCGACGGCGATGCTGTATGAACGGCTTGGCACTTTGAAGTGGTCACTGCCGCATTTGTGGCACCGGATGTTTAGCGAATGGCGGCAGTGGGGACTGCATTGGTGGGCTGGCTTGGCAGCTACCGCGACCAGACCACGCCGTGCAATGCAGTTGCCGCAGATATTTCTGATTCTGAACCTGCTGGGAGCTCTCGCAGCACTGCTGGTCGCCGGAATGCTGGCACCGGCTGAACTGGAAGAACACCTTGGCGGTGCCTCGCATCGTTATCTGATGCAGTTGGTTCCGGTGGTGATGCTGCTTGTGGCTTCGCTTTGGAGCAATGATTGCGAAGAGAAGATTGCGCTCAATCAATAAGTGAGCCGCAGGCGCTAGCCTCGGGCTTCGGCACGACCAGGTTGTTACTGTGAAAAGCCCGACGCTAGCGCGTTCGGCTCTTACGTAAACTGGCGCTGTCTAAAGGTCCAGCATTTACGTCTCGGCATTCCGCACCAGCCAACGATCAAAAACGAATGGTCCAAACGGCACAACCGCTGCAAGCATGCCTGTAAGTGCCAGCAATTTTGAAATGGGAACTCTTGTTGTCGCCATCATCAGCATGACAACCAGACACACAAACAACAGACCGTGTATGGATCCGGCAATTCGAACGGCAAGTGGCAGATCGGCCATATACTTCAATGGCATTGCCACACCAAAGAGTATCAACGTAGAAACGCCTTCGACGAATCCCATTCGCCGCAGATTCTTCAGAAACTGACCATCGGTCTCCGCTGGTTTGATCATCTGTCTAACTTTCACGTAGTCGGATCTAACGTTTGAACAGCTCGTGCTCTGGCTCGCCGCCGCTGAGTACGTAGGCGAGCATGTCCAGCACTTCATCCCTGGTCAGCAAGGCCAGCAAATTTGCGGGCATCGGTGATATTTTCGAGACTTCCATTTCTTCGACTTCCTTGCGGTCAATGGAGACTCGCTGGTTTGGATCGGTCAGGTCGGTGTTGATCGTCAGAGTATCTCCGTTGAGATTCACGACAACACCCGTGTGGACCTTTCCGGCCTCGGTAACAACGGTCACGGCAGAAAACTGTTCATTGATCACCTTGCTTGGATTAATAATCTGATCCAGCAAGTCATGTGGCGAATAGCGACGACCGGCTGCACTTAAATCCGGACCGGTCATACCGCCTGCATTCCCAAACCGATGGCAGGTGAAGCACGCGGCAGCAGTGAAGATCTTGCGACCATTGTCAAAATTGCGATGCTTCAAGTCCGACTGTGCTGCAACGCTGAGTTCTTCCAATGTCCATGTGGTTGGAATCCGCCCCGCGAACATAGCTCCAACGTTCTCGATGGCGGATTTCTTCTCTGGTTCCATTGCGATCAATGCCGCAAGTTCTGTTTTCTCCGCGTCACTGAACGATTCCAGCGAATCGTTGCGGATGAATTCTATGAACTTCTGGAAACTTGCACCACCACGATAGTTGGCGGCTTTTAGAAACCATTCCAGTTGGGCCGTGCGGAGTTCTTTTGTCCAGCCGGTTTTCAGAAATCGCAGACTGCGGGCGTATTCCATTTGCGGTTCCTGGCTGGGCGCCGCTTCGATCAACGCCATGCCTTTTGCCGCAGTGTTTGGAGCCTGCAGGTAGCTAAGAGTTTCGCACAACAACCAATTCAGTTCAAAATTGTCAGCAGGAAATCCGGGATCGAGCCTGGCAATGATGGCAGCAACCATGGCATCGTCCGGATTGCCAAAGCGATGCAGCACGATCTCAGTAATTCGCACAAAGGCAATGCGTTGCTCATTTGTCAGGCCCGACCAATCCAGCTTTAGCAGAGCAGAAAAAATCTTATCTCGCATCGCTGTATCTGTCGTTGCGTCTTCAGCGCGATGGCTCGGGCAAACCCCGGTGACACGTGCCAAGGCGAGCAAGGCTTCAAGTTGTCGGCCGGGGTCCGTTTCACTCAGAGCCCTGGCTTCCCATTCCGCTGGCGGTTGATGTTCCAGCACCACGCGCGCGGCCCAGCGAATGAAGCGGTCGCTATGATTGAGGTGCGGCCAGGCTGTGGTAATCGCATTCGGATTCTGATGACCGTGGAAGGATTCCAGTTGATGACGCAAGTCCCGAGGTGGGCTCACAGTGACCTCAACGTCAATCGGCGCGGTGGATTCGTGGCCCGTATATGTGACGCGATACAGACCGGATTGAACTCGACGACCACCGATGGCGAAATACATCGCACCGTCCTGAGGATGAACGATCGCGTCAGTCACCGGCAGGGGTGCGCCCGAGAGGAATTCTTCCTTGGTTGCCGTATAGCTTGCGCCATCCGGCTTCAGATGCACCGCGTAGACCTTGCCCCAGCTCCAGTCGAGAACAAACAGAGCTCGCTGATATTTGGCAGGGAACTTAGCACCGTAGCCGAATGTCGTGCCAGTCGGTGATCCCGGTCCGATGTTAAGTGTCGCGGGCAGATTGTCAGGATAAAACTCGGGATACTTGCCAGCTCCATGACGCCAGCCAAATTCTGCTCCGCTGACCACGTGATTCACCCGAGTCGGGCGATACCATGGTGTATTAAAATCGTATTCCATGTCGGCATCGTAAGTGAATAATTCACCGTCGTGATTCACCGAAGCATCGAAGACGTTGCGGAATCCGGAAGCATAGATTTCGAACTGTTTTCCATCTGGCGTCAAACGATAAATGATACCACCTGGTGCAAGCACGCCGTTGTTGTGGCCGCGACCATCTGGCATGCGAGGCAGAAGATGATCGTCGCCCCAAATTTTTGTAACCGGAGAAGTCGTTGGCGTTTCAGTGAGCTTGGCGTTGTTGCCACACACGAGATACAACGCTTTTCCATCTGGCGTTGGCAATATGGCATGCACACCATGGTCGCCTTTGGAATCAATCGCACGCAGCAATTCCACGTGTTCAAACTGATCGTCTCCATCACTATCGGTGATGCGATACACGCCGCTTTGCAGTTTCTGTTCGTAATCGTTCACGCCAACGTAAAGCGCACCGAAGGCGAACAGCATACCGTTGACCGCGCGGATGTTGGCTGGCACTCTTTCGACTTTTGCAGGATCGAGCGGCTGTCCTGCTGGAGGTGGCGTGAACCGAAAGAGCCCGCCGTATTGGTCGCTGGCGTAGATACGTCCCTTATCGTCGTTGCAGAGATTGACCCATGACCCCTGATCGCCACCGGGCACGGAATACAGAAGTTCTACGCGAAAATCTTGAGCTGCCTTGATGCGTGCCACAGGCGTCGCTACGTTTTCCTTGATTACCGGCCCAACAGCTGCCGAGCGACCTTTTGTTTTTGCGACAGCCCCGTCTTTCGATTTTTCCATTATCGCCTTGGATGCTGCGCCCGGTGCTTTCTTTGCCTGAGACTTCGCTTTCGGAGCGGCAGCCGGAGTGTTTTTGCCTAGCTGCTTTGCATCAACAGGAAGCGTGGACGGCTCGAATTCGATCATGCCACCGTCGGGCAATTCTTTGAGCATGACATCTTTGATTTGAACCGTCATCGCTGGACCGCGATGAATTTGAAACGCAAGAAGTCCTTCTGTCGCACGGAACTTTGCATCGTGATCGATCAGGTCTATCGTGACTTCACCATTCAGTTTGTGAATCAGATGATTTCCCTGAGCAATAATCGTGTAGTCGTTCCACTCTGGTACATCGGCCATCGACGGAGCTTGTGTCCCGACAATGCATGTCAGGCACAAGATGAACACGGAAGACACAGAGTATTTCACGAGTGTGATTCTCTACTAAATGGGGAAACGGAAAATCAGGGCGAGGGAGAAATCAAAATCGTCGTCGGATCGGAAGTCTCCGGAACGGAATATAGCTATTTTCGCGAGTAACACCGCCATTTTCGTCGATTGATTTTACAGTGCCCAGATTTTTCACCGGTGCGACATTTGGAATTCATTCAATGGCGTGGCCTTTTTAAACTATTTCGGCTTGCCCCAAATATCGGAGATCATCGGTAGAATCTGACAAAAGCCCTTGAGATACGATTTGGACTTGAATCCCGTGATTCACAATGGAAAAATGGGCCTCGAAAGTTGGATTCCATCTTAATGACGTCCCCTTTTCTAAAGTTGAATGTACCCAGACGACCGACCTAAATGTTGCGACTCTGTGTAAAAGTTGGTGATGGTCGTGCAACTGGTATTGGTTCACTGCCATTCATTCTGCCATCGACGAACACAGATCCTGCGAAAGCACTGTTAATGTGCGGCTGCAGGATTCAGAATAATCCCCCCTGAACACTCCTGCCTAAATCTCCACCTCACCTCGAAATGCACAGCGACGCTCGCTCGCCATGCATTCTCCCGCCGTCAGAAACAATTCACCAGATTGCGTCACTATCTGCGAACCTTCATTCGCACGACAGAACTTCGCCGTCTGAAGGATGCGTTCCCCAGAGATCAATGAAGCAACTGATTCAACCAAAACACAATGCAGCTCAAGCCCGTCGCATCTCCTACTGCGGACTGGTTTGTGCAATTTTGTTTATC
>JBDNFT010001118.1:0-2850 GCA_041689695.1 Planctomycetaceae bacterium
AGCGAAAGAACTCCTTCGACCGCGTTACTTTCAGCCTGATCGAATGTATTGATCGGCAGATTGGCGCGGTTAATCGTTGTTTGTGCATCGTCAAGTGCAAAACGAATGTCGTCAGACATTGTGTCATCTTCTCAGATCGGGAATTCTTTCACGTCACCAGTGGGAAGTGTGTAGAGCTTCTTAAAACCAGCCTTGTCTGCATCGCTCAGTTTGAAGTCCAGCGTGCCGCGGCCATTCAACGGGTAATGCATCACAGATTGGGAGTCATAATCTGTGAGAGCATCGCCACCAATCCCGCCAACAACCCACTGCTCCATCTGGCTTTTTTGCTGTGGAGTCATGCCAACTTGTGCCCCTGCTCGAATATGTTCGTGTCGGAATCCAAGAACGTGGCCTAATTCATGACGAATGACGCCAACTGCGTCAAATGAATTGGGTGTCAGGAAAGTCGTCGGCCCAATGTGGACAATTCGCTTGTCCGTCGTGTCATTCGGGAAAAATGCGAACGCATACAGATTCGGATTAGCGAAATTCTCGAACCTAAACGTGAAAACGGGATCAGAGCCGTCTTCCGTAAAGTGAATCAGGTTGTAGATTCCGAGTTCTTCGGCGGCGTTATTCCACGCCTCCGTGGCTTCTAAACAAATGGTCTTGGCTATGGCCAGTTTGGCAGGGTGTCCCGCGAACGATCCCTCGTCGATTTTCCATGTGAGAACGACTGGCAACTCCCAACGCATCGGCTTACCGTCCACGGTCGCCGCGACGAGCCCTTCCGGAGCTTCAGTTTCTTCGATTGGTGAAACAGCAAGGACCTCCTTTGCGTATGCAAGGAGATCTGATTCCTTCAGTTTTCGGTCGAGTTCAACAATGTAGTATTTCTCGCCGTCGAAAATAAATGTTGGGGATTCTGCTTTGATTTTTTCAACGAGTTTGACAGGGTCCACTTGTGAGTTCCTCAGCTAAGAAAACAGTTGTGAAGGATAGATCGCTCAGAATGACAAAGTCCAATTGATGGAAGAATTGCGTACGACTGGAGGCTTCAGACAAACCGAACCTGGCTCATACTCGTCAGCATTGTCGGTGTGGATTCTGCTGCATCTTGAAGTGGGTCCAGATCTGCCAGTGGCCCAAAAGAAATCCCAGCCCGGCGTTCGATTTCGGCGATGGGGCGTTGGTGGTTTTCGTATTGGCCGAAGACTTTTTCTTCGTCTGACAGAAACGACTTCTGCGACATCGTGTAACCCGTTGCGCAGAGTTCTCCGGTTTCGTCGTGGATGAAGGCGATGACTTTCCAGAATGTGATCGGGATCTTGACGCCGTAGCGAATCGGATCGTCCTTCTCAAGGAATGGGCCTGTATTGCGTTTTGTTCTGCCAATGGTGCAGTGCGTTCGCTGGTCGCTGCCGCAACCTGTTGTTCACGGAAGAAAGGCATGAATGTTTCTCCATCAATGGCGTCGATCGGGCAGAACCACCAATGGATGTTACCTCTCAAGCGGCGACTCTGCACGCGAGGAAGCAGGTGATTAAGGAAACTATACACAATTCCCCCTGTGTAGTAGAGTTGACTCCCCAGTGCGACGCGAGTAACCTGCCCAAGAGCCTGAACGTTTTAGAAGGATGCGTACGATGCTCGAGAACATACCAGTCGACGAAGCTCAGCAAATTCGGCACATCGCTGAATTGACCATTCAGCAACTGCAGATGCGATATGCTGGTGAAAAACCGGTCTTGCGTGGAGTCCATACCAAGTCACACGGATGCGTAACGGCAACTTTCACTGTCCTGCCTGACATCGCTCCCAATCTGCGGCACGGTGTATTCAAGACGTCCGGCCAGCAATACTCGGCGCACGTTCGTTTTTCAAACGCTTCCACGCTCGTTACACCAGATTCCAAAATGGCAGCAAACGGGGCTGAGCACGGCAGCCGCGGCATGGCGATCAAGTTATTGGGCGTCGAAGGAACGTCGCTGGGGCATGTGAACGGCGTATTGACGCAGGACTTCCTGATGATCAATCAACCGGCCTTTGCGTTTGCAAACGTTGAAGACTACGAAGTTCTTAGTCGCGTACTGGTCGAGAATAACGACGATGCTCGTCCATTCTTTGCCGAACGCCTGCCACAAGCTGGAGGGCCGACTCCAACTCCTTCTCAATTGAGAGCAAAGGAAACCGCGGAACTGATCGCTCGGATCCGGTCGGCCAGTGTTGCAGCGACTCCACCTGCATTCCAGAACCCTCCGGCGAGTCCGGTTGACAACGATTATTTCAGCGCCGCACCATTCATGCTGGGTCCGGACCAAGTCATGAGATTCCGAGTCCAGGCCAGAAGTCCGTCCACGGCAGAGCCTGATGTTTCTGATCCCAACTATTTAAGAACAGCATTGGTGCGCCGGCTGAAAGATGAATGTCTTGGAGATGTCGTATTTGATTTCGAGGTGCAGATTCGCGCCGCCTGCGAGATCGACCCTGATCGCGATATCGAAAATGCCTCACACCAGTGGCCCGACAATATTCCTTTCACGCCAGTGGCAAAACTCATCATCCCTCTTCAGGAGTTTGATTCTGCAGAACTCAACGAGAAATGTGAGAAGCTGTTCTTTACTCCATGGCACGGACTTGAAGCCCATAGGCCGCTTGGCGGCATTAATCGCCTGCGTCGTACTGTCTATGAAGCGTCGGTCTTTTTTCGGAACCTGCCGAAGGAACCGTCGGCCGAAATGTGAGTTTTACGTGCATTCCACGTGTGCTGATGATTGCGTTTTTTGGCCTGAGTTCGAATTGCCTTGTTGAAAATTCATCAATCAAGACCTCTGTGGGTGATGCGAGGAGTCTCTGTCATGCGAACGA
>JBDNFT010001119.1:0-3760 GCA_041689695.1 Planctomycetaceae bacterium
ATCAGTGCCTGTATCCGGATTCGTTTCTGACGGCGGAAAAGCTGCATTCGAAGGCCGTGGATTTCTTCCTGCCGAAGACGCGTCCCATGGACAATGTGGAATGGCGCATGTCGTCGCCTCAGGAAGACGAATTCGCGCTGTGTGTGATGAATTTCAAATCGCCGTGCATGGGCTGGGTGTTCCCGCAACGTCGCGACTATTATGCCCGCTATCTCACCATGCGCGATGTTTCGGAAGCGGAAATCACCGAGTGGAAAAATTCCTTTCTGCTGTTTCTGAAGAAATTGACACTGCTCTACGAACGGCCGTTGGTCTTAAAATCGCCGCCGCATACAGCTCGCATAAAGCTGCTGTTGCAGATGTTTCCGGATGCAAAGTTTGTGCATATTCATCGTAATCCGTTCGACGTATTTCATTCGACGCGAAAAATGCTGACGGCCGTTTCGCATTCGCATCGATGGCAAACGTCGCCTGCGGAGGGCTTGGACGACTGGATTCTGCAGATGTACCGCCAAATGTATGATGCGTATTTCGAAGAACGAAGTTTGATTCCAGCGGGGCAGTTCCACGAAATCGGTTTTGAACAACTGGAACAGGATCCGATTGGGCAAATTCATGCGATCTACGAATCGCTGCATCTGCCCGACGTGTCGCACGTGGATGCCGAATTGAAGTCCTATGTGAGCTCCATCGCAAACTATCGCAAGAATTCGTTTCCTGAATTTCCTCCGGATCTGCGGCAACGAATTGCCACAGAATGGAATCGATCATTTGAAGAATGGGGTTATCCATGTCCTTGATCGTTTCGCATGATGCGTTTCAAACGCTGGTTCGAACTTTAAGCGAACTTTCTGAGCCCGATACAGCCGACATCTGGCCCGCTGGTCAAATGGAACTTCTGGCCGAAGCTGGCGGCAATCGTTGGAACTTACCTTGCGAGTATGGCGGCGACGGAGCGGACGACGGCGAGATGCTGGAAGTTTATCGCGAACTGGCAAGCGGCAGTCTGCTGACAACGTTTATTCTTACGCAACGAAATGCGGCCTGTCAGCGAATCGAAACGTCGTCGAATGTCGCGATCAAACAACGCTTATTGCCGGCGTTGTGCGTGGGCAAAGTTTTTGCGACCGTGGGTATTTCGCATCTCACAACGTCGCGGCAGCACTTGAGCACGCCTCCTGTCGTGGCGACGGTGGATCAGAATTCGCACGGCTATCGATTCACTGGTTCCGTACCGTGGGCCACTGGCGTGCTGGCGGCAGACATTTTAGTCACTGGCGGTACATTGGAAGACGGTCGCCAGATTCTGGCGGCGATTCCAACATCGCGGGAAGGCGTTCGAGTTCATGCGGCGATTGGCTTGATGGGGTTGAGTTCATCGCAGACGTCGATTGTGGATTTGCAAAATGTGTTCGTTGGCGAAGATGAAATCCTGCACGGGCCGATTGAAAGGGTCATGTCATCGGGAACAGGTGGCGGAGCAGGTTCGCTGGGGACTTCGGCAGTGGCGATTGGTGCGGCTCTGGGTGCATTGCGAAATTTCCGGGAAGAAGCCGACCGACGTCCCGAACTTGCCGAATTTGTGGAACCTCTGCAAACAGAAGCGTCAATTCTGACGACTGCGCTGCGAGATTCAGCAAACCGAATTGGCGACAGTGCCGAAAACCGCGGCTTGAGCGTCGAAGAAATCCGACAGCGGGCAAATTCACTGGTGTTGCGGGCGGCTCAGGCGTGGCTGGCGGCCACCAAGGGAGCGGGTTACATCGTCGGTCATCCTGCCGAGCGTGCTGTTCGAGAAAGCATGTTTTTCCTTGTCTGGTCCTGCCCACAACAGGTATTGGTCGGGAATTTGCGGGAGTTGTCGTGTTCCCGGCATTGATTCATCCAACGATTTTCAACAGTTTTCGTACGATAATACGTAAGTACCCCCGGCTTCTTATCCAACAAAGTACCTTCGAATGCGATTCTCGCCCGGCAATTCAAAGCGTTCAAAATCCGACAGCGTGTCGGTCTGCCTGTTAACCGCGTGCCTGCTGTTCGGCTTGCAGACCGGTTGCGGTCAATCATCAGGCCCGGCGACGGCTGTTGATCCCAGCAATCAGATCAGGGAAACTGCTGCTGATGAATGTCGCGACAAGCTGAAATCTGTCATTGGACGCATGCAGCCGAAATCGATGGCCACGCAAACTCGCAAAGGTTCGATCGCTGGCGGCCTGAATTCATGGATGTCGTCGTGCGTTGTGGATGAGGCCCGGAATTTAGGACTCGGCGCCGCCAACAGCGCGCTGCTGTCCACGAATGTTCAGCGAGCGGCAGGACAAAAGAAGTTCACAGAGAGCGACGTGAACTACATTCGTGATTGCCTGCTGCTGAGTCAGTTAACAGAATCCATGTGGATTCAAGCAGACAAGGCCAACGGCGGGCAGGTTAGTTCTGATCTGGCTCGAGTCCGTCGTCTCTTTAAGCACGTTGTTGAAAACATATCTCCGCTGACATCTGATAACGCTCGCATCCCGCTTGGCATGTACGAAGTCATGTTGACTGGCCGTGGGACGTTCGACGAACGTGTCTGGATTTTTGCCGAAGCCCTGCGTCAACGGCAGATTGATTCCGTGCTGCTGAAAGCAGCCACACCCGGTGACTCGGCTTCCGAGAACATCATTGATGCTGCCGATCAATTACTGGTGGTCATCATCGAAGAGAAGGCGTATCTGTTTGATCTCGTTCGAGGAACTGCGGTGCCAAAGAATGGCGAGACCTCGATGCTTGTCACAGAACCTGCGGAAGTTTCAATGCTGGCCGAGTCTGAACGCTGGAAGTCAGCAACACCGTTTATCGTCGCGAATCCCGCAGCGTTCGCGCCACGAATGTTCCTGCTGCAGGAACGTATGGAGGCGTCAGACGCCGCGACGTTGTATGAAGAACTTGCTGGCGGGACCAGTGAAATTCGACCGTTGGTGCAACGACTGTCGGCTGCTCTGGGAGCCACATGGCCCACAGAAAATTACAAAGTCTGGGAGTTCCCGGAACAGCAGATTGCCGCAGCCGCTGCATTAAACGAACAGCAAAAAGAAGAATTTGCGGTACTGATGAGGCCATTGGATAGCCCGTTCGAACGCGAATCTATCAACGTCGGCGATACACTGGATGATCCGGGACTAAATGCTGAAGAACTGACCCCGGAGCAACTGCTGCAATTGCGTATCGCGGCGCTGGAAGAACGCTGGTCGCGCGTGAGTGCATCCAGCGATGAACTGTTCGGCAAGCCATCTCGACGATTGTTGGGTGCTCGCGTCGAACAGATTTTAGGTTCGCTGGATGTGGGAATGATCCAGGACCTGCAGCAAATTCGCCAAGCCAGCATGCAGACGATGATCGAAGTCGAAGTCCCGGTGGATGGCAAACGAGTCAGTCAGATGACGATTCCACTGCCAGAGATGATTCAGAATGTTCAGCAAAGCGCGCTGGCTGACACGTTGTACTGGACGTGTATGCTGCAGTTGACGCGTGGCGATTCGGGAGTTGCCATTTCCACATTGCGTAACTATCGAATTCAGTATCCGACAGGAGCCGCGGCGTTTCCGTCGATGATGAATGAAGCCGACGCACTCATCCAGCAGGGTAACACGGCAGATGCGATCAGTGTGCTGACACAGGCCGACGTAGAAGACAACCCGGAACGCATTCGCGCTCAATGGTGGCTGAAGCGACTGGCAGCCGCGAAGTAATCTCGTCTCCCCCGAGCCGTGAATGTCAGCAC
>JBDNFT010001120.1:0-2127 GCA_041689695.1 Planctomycetaceae bacterium
CCGCCGCCGTCGATCAGCCGCACTCATGGAATTGTTGTACTGAACTGCAGACATCGATTGGACTCAGCACGAACAAAGACGGCTCGCAAATTGGCACTAAACCATATCCCGTGCCATGCACAGTAGTGTCAGAAGAATCGACGCGGCGAAGGTGGCGACTGCAATGCAAGATTGTGGCAAGTGACAGACCGCATGCCTTCCCTGAATTTTGAACGGTTTAGGGAAAGCAATGTCTGGGTAACGAACCCGCAGTGGGCGGTAGATCTTTTCAGAACTTCGCAAATTCACCAATCGGTAAATTCTGTTGTGGGAGCTGATGTCACGTCTTCATTGTGGCTTCGATCGTTCGAGTTTCAGCAGCGTCTCTTTGTGGCTGAGTCCGCCGCCGTACCCCACCAGTTTTCCGGTGCTGCCGATGATGCGATGGCAGGGAACGATAATCGAAATTGGGTTTCTTCCGTTCGCCATTCCAACCGCTCTCGACGCTGCCGGATTGCCAATTTGAGCCGCAATACTGCCATAGCTGGCAGTTGTGCCGAATTTCACGTTCCGCAACGCCATCCAGACTTTTTGCTGAAATTCGGTTCCCTCGGGTGCCAGCGGCAAATCAAAATCCTGCAGTTTACCCGAAAAATACGCGTTGAGTTGTTTTATGACTTCTTTGAACGGTTTTTCCTGGGCCTCCCAGTCTTCTTCCGGAGTTGTAACCGGGGCACTGAAGTGCGATTTTGCGAAGGAAACGTGTCGCAGGCCATTTTCATCGCCAGCAATCAGGAGTCTGCCGACCAGCGTGCCATCAAGATAAGTAAAAAACATGACTAATGGCCCCTGGAATTTCATGACCGCGCAGACATTGGATACACTGCCGCCCAAATTATACAGTTACCCGCCCGGACATTGAACGGCGCAAGACAACTCTGAATCTCATTTCGATATTGGCAAATCATGTCTCAGGAAACTACGACGTCCGAAACTCGAAAATCCGCTGCTGAGCGAAAAACTCAGCTCGATGCACTCCGCTGGCAAAAATTCTCCGTGCTGGACGATGGATTCGTCTGTCTCGTGGATGTCATGGGAGATGACAGCAGCATCGTGCAGGCCGCTCGCGTCAGCTACGGTGAAGGAACAAAGAAAGTCAGCGACGACCGCACGCTGATTCGATATTTGCTTCGACACAGACACACAACTCCCTTTGAAATGGCGGAAATCAAATTTCTTGTTCGAGTCCCCATGGACTGTTGGCGCCAATGGGTGCGGCATCGCACGGCCAACATTAACGAATACAGCACACGGTATTCGTTAGCGATTGAGTCCGCTCAGACGACCGATCCGAATGAATGGAGAACTCAGGCGGACACTAATCGTCAAGGCAGCGGCGATTCGCTACCCGCCGATCTGGGGCAACGTCTCACGCAGGAAGAAACGGAACTCCAGTCAAAGATCCGCGACGTCTATCAAGGCCGCATCTCATCCGGCGTCGCTCGCGAACAGGCTCGCAAAGATTTGCCACTTGCGACTTATACGGAAGCCTACTGGAAAATTGATCTTCACAATTTGCTGCATTTTCTTGCGCTGCGAATGGACAGCCACGCTCAGTTAGAAATTCGCCAATACGCAACAACACTGGGTGAGCAGATCGTCGCTCCGCTGTTTCCAATCGTTTGGGAGGCGTTTTTGGACTACCGCATGCAATCGACATTTCTGACACGACTGGATTCTGGTGTCGTCCAGCGATTAACGGCAAACGCTGCGACAACGGGGATTGCGCCGCCCTTTTCTGATGCTGCGTTCATGGCCGCTCAGGATCCGACATGGGTCAGTCTGAACCGTAGCCGCGAGCGTGACGAATGCCGTTCAAAGTTGCAGCGTTTGGGCTTAGTTGTTGTTGAGGCGGATTAAATTTCGCGTTTGAATTTTTCTCAAACTCCAAAATTGAACCGCATTCCAGGGATCTTTTCGCAGCATTGGCTCGAACCATGTGGAAAAAGCCAAATTTCCCGGTAAGGTTCGCAGACTTCATGTGTCGATAAGGGCGGGCATCACCTGTCCAAGGCGAAGTGAGTGAGCGTAGCTCAGTTGGTAGAGCAACGGACTTTTAATCCGTAGGTCCTGGGTTCGAGCCCCAGC
>JBDNFT010001121.1:0-7529 GCA_041689695.1 Planctomycetaceae bacterium
GACCTGAACCGCTGCATTGGCTGCAACGCATGCACAGTGGCATGTCAGTCTGAAAACAACGTGCCGATTGTCGGTCAAGCACAAGTTCTGGCTGGACGTGAAATGAGCTGGCTGCGGATTGACCGCTACTTCGCCGGCGATGTCGATGACCCTGAAGTGGCTCACCAGCCCGTCGCCTGTCATCACTGTGAGACGGCTCCGTGCGAACAGGTCTGTCCCGTGGCGGCCACAGTACATAGTGACGAAGGGCTGAACGACATGGTCTACAATCGCTGTGTCGGCACCCGCTATTGTGCCAACAACTGCCCGTATAAGGTCCGCAGGTTCAACTTTTTCAATTACAACGCGCCGCTGGCTGAACCGGAAAACGTGCTGCAGAAGATGATTCTGAATCCGGAGGTCACCGTTCGCAGCCGTGGTGTGATGGAAAAGTGTACTTACTGTGTGCAGAGGATTCAGGACACAAAGATCGATGCGAAAAATGAGCGACGAGGTATCGCTGATGGAGAAATCGTTACAGCCTGTCAACAGGCATGCCCGGCTCAGGCCATCGTCTTCGGCGATCTGAACGATAAGCAAAGTGCCGTCGCGAAAGCTCACCGCAATGATCGATCGTACGGCATGCTGGCCGAACTGAATACAAAACCACGGACAAAGTATCTGGCAAGAATCCGCAACCCACATCCATGGCTTGCGGAAGCCATCGTGAGTGCCACACACACTGAACATCCATTGTGATCATGTGTATGCAGTGAGTCCGCATTATTGAAAACGTTCGCGTTTTTTTGAAACTCCGTCTTCCAACAGCGATCCATCATGGCAACTGTCACCATCAACGAATTTGACAATACCGTCATTGATCCGGCTATTCGACCGCCGCTGATGAGCGGCAATAACACGCTCAGTTCGATCACGGAACAGGTCGCGTCTCTGGCCGAACGTCCGAAACCTCCTCGCGCATGGACGATCGCTTTTGTGTTCTCGTCCAGCCTGACAGTGATGCTGTTTGCCCTGATTGTCTATCTGATCGCCACGGGGATTGGTGTCTGGGGCAATAACGCGCCCGTCGCGTGGGGCTGGCCGATCGTGAACTTCGTGTTCTGGGTGGGAATTGGCCATGCCGGAACTCTGATTTCTGCCATTCTGTTTCTGTTCAGACAGGACTGGCGAACCAGTATCAATCGGTTCGCCGAGGCGATGACAATCTTTGCGGTCACCTGCGCTGGGATCTTTCCCGCCATTCATATCGGGCGGGTTTGGTTCGTTTACTGGCTGGCCCCATTGCCCAATTCTTTGGCCATGTGGCCGAACTTTCGCAGTCCGTTGTTGTGGGATGTTTTTGCAGTCACGGCTTATGCCACGGTTTCCGCGATGTTCTGGTATTTAGGGATGCTGCCGGACCTGGCGACGCTGCGTGATCGAGCGACGTCGAAGATCCGCAAAATCGTATATGGAGTCGCTTCGCTGGGCTGGACAGGTTCGTCGAAGCAATGGCGACTGTTCGAAAAGGCGTATCTGTTGTTGGCTGCCCTCGCGACGCCTCTCGTTCTGAGTGTCCATACGATTGTCAGCTTTGACTTTGCTGTCTCGCAGGTGCCCGGCTGGCACACGACTATCTTTCCGCCGTACTTTGTGGCGGGTGCTGTGTTCAGCGGCTTCGCAATGGTGATCACGTTGATGGTGCCGGCCAGACAATTCTTCGGGTTGAAAAACCTGGTCACGCTGCGGCACCTGGAAAACATGTGCAAGATCGTGCTGGCGACCGGCATGATGGTCGGCTACGCCTACGCCACGGAATTCTTTATCGCATGGTATGGAGGCAACCAGTACGAACAGTTTGCATTCGTCAACCGAGCGCTCGGGCCGTATGCCTGGGCTTACTGGACCATGGTGAGCTGCAACGTGCTGGCACCTCAACTGTTCTGGTTCAAATCAGTTCGAACATCACCATGGTGCATGGTGGTGATCTGTGTGCTGGTGAACGTAGGGATGTGGTTTGAACGTTTCGTCATCACGGTCACATCACTCAGTCGAGACTTTCTGCCTTCATCATGGGGATACTTTGCCCCGACGTTAATTGACGTGTTGATGTTCGTCGGAAGTTTCGGTTTGTTCTTCACGCTGTTCCTGTTGTTTTGCCGGTTCCTGCCCATGGTGGCCATGGCCGAAGTGAAGTCCGTACTGCCCGCGGCAGGCGTCCATCGAATGGAATCAGAGTAGGAGGATCACCGTGCAAAGAGAACGCCGACAAACAACACAAATCAAAAATGCAGATACGATGTCCATAGCGACTGCAAAACAACCAACGGCTCTCGCAGACCCGGAAATCAAACTTGACGGGCTGTTGGCAGAATTTGTTTCCGCGTCTGACGTTGTTGCTGCAGCGAAAGCAATTCGTCAGGCAGGTTACCGAAAACTGGAGGTGTATTCTCCGCATCCGATTCACGGTATTGACGAGGTGCTGAAGGCAAAACGACCGCCGCTACCGTACGCCGCGATTGTCGGAGCGGTCGTTGGTCTGACGAGCGGGATCTGGATGGCATGGTGGATGAACGCGATCGACTATCCGTTAATCATCAGCGGCAAACCGATGTTCTCGTTTCTGCCGAGCCTGCCTGTTGCATTCGAACTTGCAATTCTGCTGGCCGCGTTCGCCGTGTTTGGTGGAACAATCGCCATGGGAGGTCTGCCGCGGCCAGCGAATCGGCTGTTTCGGATTCCCGCGTTTGCTCGAGCGACCAATGATCGATTTTTCATTGCCGTCGAAGCATCAGACGACGTCTTCGATGCGGAACAAACCGAAGCACTGTTGCGTCGGGAAGGCAGCGTTCGAGTCGACACGATTCCGATTGTGGACGTTCGGGAGTCCCGACTTCCTCGGCCATTTGTTCTGACCGCGATTGTTCTGAGTGTGCTCGCCCTCATTCCGCCGGTGCTGATCGCAAAGGCGCGTTCGACCACATCAACTGTTCCGCGGATATCTTTCATATCGGATATGGATCATCAGCCAAAATTCAAAGCTCAAACCACAAACCCCTTGTTCGCTGATGGACGATCGATGCGTCCGCAGGTGGCGGGCACGATTGCCTTGGGCGATCTTCGCGAAGACAGCGCGTTGTACCGCGGAATTCGTAGTGATTTCGAGGAAGCCACTGGATCGGCAAACGGCAGCATCAGCCAACAAATTTTGGCCGCCATCCAATCCGGCGGCGAACCCCCAGCGGCGGAGGTTTCGGACGCACAGCCGAAAACGCCAAACTGGGTGACTGAGTTTCCCATTTCGGTGGACGAGACACTCATTCGCCGCGGTAAAGAACGCTACGAAATCTTCTGTGCCTCCTGTCACGGGATCGGCGGTGACGGCGACGGACTGGTGACGCTGCGGGCGTTGGAACTGGAACAGGGAACCTGGGTCAAACCGACCTCACTGCACGCGGAACCCATTCAGAACCAACCCGTGGGCCAGTTGTACAACACCATCGCCAACGGAGTACGAAAGATGCCCGGATATGCGTCGCAGATACCAGTGAAAGACCGTTGGGCGATCGTGTCGTATCTGCGAGCCCTGCAGAAAACTCGTACCGCAACGGCGAAAGATGTGCCGTCCGATGTCCTTCCCAACATGCGCGAACTGAATTAGCAAACGCAGAACTCACCCGGATACTTGCCGGCATGAATGATTGAACAGCAAAAATGTCAGCACCCGCAACTCACCTGTCCTCCGAGAACCTTGCCAAGTCGCGAGTCGCAAAATTTCTCGGCAGAGTGAATCTTGTCTACATGGTGTCTGCGATGATCTGTCTCAGTTTAGTGGGATCGCTGGCTGTCGGCTTTGGATCGGGTGATGGTGCGCGACGAATTGGCTTCGCCTGGGTTTTGAACGCATGGTTTGTGCTGAGTATCTGTTTAGGGGCCATGTTCTTCGTAGCCATTCAGCATATCACTCGAGCTGGGTGGAGCGTCACTCTGCGGCGGGTTGCTGAGGTGCTGAGTGCGAGCGTCGTTGGCCCGGTCCTGCTTCTCGTGCCCTTGCTCGTGGCATTATTAAGCGGTCACTCTGGTGTGTATTCGTGGAATGATCCGGAATTTGTGGCCGGGGACAAGGTGCTCATGGGAAAACAGCCGTTTCTGAATGCCCCGTTTTTTGCGGCACGCACATTTGTCTACGCGAGTGTATGGATAGCTGCAGGAGTTTGGTTGCTGAAGACGTCCCAAGGGCAAGACCGCACAGGCGATAAACAAGCGACGCTTTTGATGGAACGTCGCAGCGCTCCGATACTCATTGCGCTTGCCCTAACGACGACGTTCGCCTCCTTCGACTGGCTGATGTCTCTTGATCCGCACTGGTTCAGCACCATCTATGGGATTTACATATTCTCAGGCGGAATGACTGCGGCCCTGGCTGTGCTGTCGATTACCGCCGCAGTCTGGGTTAGCTCCGGACGGGCCCCAAAACTCGTCACGAAGGAACATCTGCACGACATCACAAAGCTGCTGTTTGGATTCAATTGTTTCTGGGCCTACATCGCGTTTTCACAATACATGCTGATTTGGTATGCAAACATTCCGGAAGAAACAATCTGGCTGAAGCACAGACAGGAACACGGCTGGGACAACGTGACGCTTGTACTGATGTTTGGGCACTTCTTCATTCCTTTTGTGGCCCTCATGCCGCGTGCCGCGAAACGCAACTCCGGGCTTGTGATCGTCGTTTCATCGTGGTTGCTGCTGATGCACTGGCTCGATTTGTACTGGCTGGTGTATCCGCAATTTAATGAATCACCCGTCTTTGGCGTCGCTGAGATTCTCGGGCTGATGGTTGCTGTCAGCGTGACGGCAGTTGCTGCTGGTTGGTTCGCTCGGGGTGAGAATTTGATTCCGATCGCAGATCCCAGACTTCAAGAAGCTGTTAGCCATCACGTTGTGTAACGGTTAGCGGTGGAGCGAATACGTTTTTATCGAAGGTGAAATTATGCAAAATCATGAACCCACCGACGGACTTGACGCACCAGCACTCGTGACGGCTGGATTGGTGGCGGCGATTGGTACGTTCGCGCTGATCGTTGGGTTACAGGTGCTGTATCTGAAGTTCCAGGCCGCACAAGTGGAAAAAAACCTTGCGGGACCTGTCACCGCCTCGTCCGAGTCGTTACTGGCCGAGCAGCGATCAAAAATCAATCGGTACGGATGGCTGGATCGTCAGAGAGACGTCGTTGCCATCCCCATTGACGTGGCTATCAAACTGACAGCACGGGATTTGGAAAAAACGATCATCGACCCTCACGGTGATCGAGCAGATGCTCAATCAAGACGGGAACCATCGTTATGAGAGCTCTCGCATTCGCCTGCCTCATCGGCACCTTGATAGCCTCAACGCAGCCATCCTTGGCGCAGATGCTTCGTAATACGCCGCTGGGGATCAAAGACGTCGGCATTGATGATCGTTCCGGGAATCAGCTCCCACTGGAGGTGGAGTTCAAGAATTCACAGGGGCAGCAGGTTCCTCTGGGGAGGTTCTTCGATGGACGGCTGCCCGTCATTCTGACTTTCAATTACGCGAGCTGTCCGCTGCTTTGCAAACTGCAACTGAACGGGCTTGTCGAGTCGTTACGAGAACTCGAATGGACGGTCGGCAAAGAATTTCGAGTCATTTCCATTAGCATCGATCCGCTGGAAACACCTCAACAGGCTGCGATCGCGAAGCAGAATCACCTCACAGCGTACGGTCGTGCTGACACTTCCGATGGCTGGGCGTTTTTGACAGGAACTCCGATGTCGATCGCTGCAGCCACTGACACCGCAGGATTCCGCTACAAGTTTCTGCCAAAACAACGTGAATTCTCTCACACCGCTGCCGCCATCGTTTGTATGCCGGACGGAGTGATTTCACGTTATCTGTACGGCGTCCAATTTGAATCCAAGACGGTTCGCCTGTCATTGGCAGAAGCTTCTGCGGGCAGGATCGGTTCGCCACTCGATCAACTGATGTTGTTCTGCTTTCGCTATGACAGTGCGACCGGAAAATATGCCCCTGCTGCGTGGAAGCTGATGCGACTTGCCGCCTTGACTACCATCATCGTGCTGGGAGCGTTCCTGTTGCGTGTCCGATTTCTGGCGAATCAATCGGCAGCGGGTTGAACGAATTTTCTGACCAGACACTTACGAGGTAATTCAAACGAACAGCGAATTCCATGACCATCTTCAGCTTACAACTCACTCTTGCGGAATCGACAGCAAGTCTATGGCTGCCCAGTCAAAGCTCGACCGTGGCCCGCGAAGTCGACTGGGTCTTCAACTTGATTCTGTGGATTTCGATGATCTTCTTTATCGGGATCGTTGGTGCGCTGCTGTTATTCGTGGTTCGGTACCGTCGACGCCCAGGTGTGTCGGCGGAAAGGAAAATTCACCATAGCATCGCGCTGGAGATTGCCTGGAGCGTCATTCCGTTCCTGCTCCTGATGGTGATCTTCGCTGCAGGTTTCAGTACCTTCATTGGCATGGCCGCCGAACCCGAGAACGCCTATGAAATTCGTGTCGTCGGTAAGAAATGGGTTTGGAGTTTCCAGTATCCGAACGGCTATATCGACGACGCCCTGCATATTCCGGTAAATAGTCCCATCAAACTCGTGATGTCGTCCGATGACGTGATCCATAGCGTTTTCATTCCGGCTTTTCGAGTCAAACGAGACGCCATTCCGGGTCGGTACACAACGCTTGCTTTTGAAGCCACTGAACCTGGAATGTTTGATCTGTTCTGTGCTGAATATTGCGGCACAAAACATTCTGACATGAACACTGACGTTGTCGTGCATCCATCGGGCGAATTTGAACGATGGCTGGAGAAGGCGTCAAACTTCCTCGAAACGATGTCGCCTGCCGAAGGCGGGAAGGCTCTCTATAAACGTCGAGGCTGTGCTCAGTGCCATTCGGTTGATGGAAGTCAGATGGTCGGGCCGAGTTTTTATAAATTGTTCGGTCAGCAGGCCGCCCTGGATACCGGCGAATCCATCGACGTCGATGAAAACTACATTCGCGAATCGATTCTGGAGCCTCAGGCGAAGGCTCGAGCTGGCTACCGGAAGGTGATGCCAACCTATCAGGGTCAGCTCAAAGACGACGAGATCTCTGCAATTATTGAATACATCAAAACGCTCAGGGAATAAACGCAGGCGACTTATGCGACTCGCCGCTGTTCACACAGAAATATCGAGTGGCCAACAACAAACTTGCCCCCCAATTTTTTGCCCCGGAAAACTCGACAGAAAAATCTTCCATGTCCACAATCATAAAACCTAAAAGTCGGCTGCCCGAATTTGTCAATCCGCACCCGGTGAAACTGCAGACTCCGAGCTATCTGACGGCTGAACGCGGGGTCTGGTCGTGGGTGTTCACGCTGGACCATAAGCGCATTGGCGTGATGTACCTGGTGGGGATTCTGACGTCGTTTCTGATGGGAGGCGTGATGGCCCTGTTGGTGCGTACAGAGCTGCTGACGCCGGGTCGGACCATCATGGACGCCGATACCTACA
>JBDNFT010001122.1:0-4727 GCA_041689695.1 Planctomycetaceae bacterium
GATCTTGAAGAATCGATCCCTGTTGGCACGATCAAACGATCACAATCGCGAGTCGCCCAACAGGAACTGCGAATACCTGTGGAATCCACATTTGTGCCAGATGATGATTCCATTGATGCCACACCAGCCGCTGAAAAAAATGGCAGTTCAGAACAGAACACGCTGGAATCCGGTACGGTCTGGATGACCATCGTGAAGAATGCCACACAGTCGATCTTAAAACAATCACCCCCCGTGATTCTGCCCAAAGAATTCGATGCGCCGAACGAACTTGTGGGCTCTGCAAGGCTTCGCATGGTGCGAATCGAATCCGTGAATGGCGTTTTTCGAGCAGCGTTTCAAACGGTCGATGCGGTAGTTATTCCGTAGTCGATAGTGCTGCAGCGTACGCTAGTCTTTCCAGCCTGACACGCCGCAAAGTACGTCAGTCTTTCCAGCCTGACATCCGGCGAATTAAGTCACCCTGGAAAGGCTGTCGTACTTCATTTGGATGTCCCGCTTCGGCAATGTTTGTTCTAAACGCGCGATCAACGGTAAAGAATGACCGGTTTCAACTGCCGTTCGACACCGCACAATCGCGCCAACCCTGATATCTTTCCAGGCAGGCAATAGTGGCGGGCTTGCAGCGTCGATCCTAAACACATCTTCTGCCCCAGGTAAGCCGTTCTTCTCTCAATCGATTCCTGAAGACATTCAGGTCAATGCCGCGAGGGGACGCAACTAGAACTGCCCAATCTGCCGAAATGAAGATCAAGCCCGTGTGTTCAACACGGGCTTTTTTTACGCCATCACGGCAACCATGAACAATGCTGAAATCGCCTCGATATTGCCTTGTCACGAAAGCCGTCAAGGCATTCAGCGTATACGAATGCCAAACCTCTTGACGAGTTTCGCTACCGAATTGGCGAGGACAAGTTCAATCAATTGGCCGTCGCGTTCTCTTCTTTCACAAAGCACCAACGCACTCCATCGGACCCAGTGATGACACAACTGTTGGCAGCAGTCTCCAGCGTCGTCGTTGTGTTGGAAATTGGTGAATGAGGTGGAATCGTGCGGCGTTCGATTGTGATGCGGATGGAATCGCCTTCATGATTGAATGCGCGCCATGTTCCCGGTGGCAATTCCCTGGGCAGCGGAATCAACTTCTCATCGTTGATATTTGCAGGTGGCAGCGCAGCGTCTTTCTGCGGGACAGAATTCGTCGCAACATTGGCATCGTTTGCAACGGAAGCTTTCGCCCGCGTGCCTCCGACTGATGCCATGGCGGCCGCGTCATGCGATTGAGCGACGACCAGACGCAGTTCTGTGGGGCGATCAGCATCCCAGATGGCCATGAAGGCAGCGGTGACCAGCACAAGTAAGAAGACACGAGCGTTCATTGCAGCAACTTTCCTGAAGGCGCAGAATTGCGAATTCTGGAAAGTCTTATCGTCATTGCGGGAAATGAGCGTTCGGCAAAATCTGCCAACTGGCTGTTCTGTCACACTGTTCGCTTGAGGTCAACCTGCCTGTGCCTGCAAAGCCGGTCATGCGGAATAGTCGTATCCTGAGTCGTCTCGCACGATCCCATGCGGGCATTTACTTACCATAAGGCAGAGCGACTCGCTTGCCCGACGATGAGCGATCGGGCACCGGCAATGGAGGGAGCAACGGTACGTCGTAGCTTACGGGATCCAGCGGATTTTCTGCTGCAGGAGCACCTTCTTCAGAAAGTGGATCAAACAGACCATCTTTCGGCGACAGCGAATTTGAATCCATCGGAGTCATATCCTGCGGCATCGGAATTGGCATTGGAACCGAATCGCCATCGTTCGGCGGCATCGGTGCAGGCTTGGAATGGGAACCAGGTGGAATGGGCAGCACATGTGGGCCGGATGGTGCAAACGAACGAGCATCACCGCCTTGTGAAGAACTGCCATGACCGTTCATTGATGGTGAGTTCTCGAGGTTGCCGTATTCCCAGCCACCACCAGACGAAAATGTCGTGGCATCAGCCGTAAACGGTTCACCACAACCACAACTGCTGGGGCTTGACATCGCGGAATAAGCACCGGAATTAAACGTACCGTCAATCTGCCAGTTTGATGTCATGGCCGACGCGCACGAATCGCATCCGCAGGCAGCTCCAGTATTGCAGACTGGCTGGCCACAAACGGTCTGCGGATACGTAACTTGATCTGTACGAAACGAACCACAGCCACACTGCGAAACGCCGCACGATGGAGCTCCGCAGCTTCCACAACTGCCGTTGTTCCTTTGCGGCGCTTTCAACCACGAAGGTGCCGATCGGCGAAACTTCGTGGCCATTTGTTTGAGCGGTCTTTGACGAGAGTGCTGCTGGCAATTTGCCTGACAGCCCTGATCACCCGGAAAGAGAGGAGGTGTGCAGGAACAGCCATTGGATCTACCACGGCTGTTGGGAACATTTCCGACGAGACCGTGCTCACCGCAGCCACATCCGTGATGGCGATTCATACTGCAGCCAACCAAGCCAGCGGTAAATAGACAAGTCAACACAAGTACGCGATTAAACATGTAACTTATTCCAGTGAAATCAGCACCGTCAGATCAAAGCGAGCGTTTCGCAACCCTATTTGGACGTGTCTGGATCATCGGAAATTCAATTTGGTAAACTTTAACGGTTACGTCGATATTTCTGATAATAGCGAGTTTTCCAGGTGTGGCGAGATTTGGTGGATCGTAAACCAGTGGATAAAATCCGGCGTAATCTGCTGCTTGGTAGAAATCCCTTGTTGACACATTTTAAAGTTGCGATCTTTGGCGTCCCGTGTGACAAATTGTTCGAAAAGAGGCGTGCTTATCATAACCCTAAGCGTCAGCGAGGGATTTGTTGGCGCGCTGCCGAAACAACACAAGTCAATCCCTCACTCACGTTTCGGGTTGTGATGTTGGCATACGCGCAACTTCAAAACTGACAAATCGGGTTACGATTAAATCCACAGCCTCATTTCTGACCTCGCAAAGTATAACGAAGAACTACTTGCCCCAATGTCATCGAATTCTCCATCGCCTGCAGCAAAACATGAATCCGATTTAAGCAGCGTCGTTATTCATTGCGAACGCGCCACTATCTCGGGTCGCCACACAAAGGTGCTGCGGCGGATTGGAATCAGTCTGCTGCTCGCCTCGCTTCTTCTGAATGTATGGTTCATCTGGGAACCATTTTCCTATCGCCGCCCGGCCGTCGCAGAGCAACATCTCCAGGGAACGGCAGGCGCTTCAGACCGCATCGCAGTGATCAATTTTGAGGGAACGATCAGTCCACCGTTCACCAGTCGTTGGCTGCGGCAGCTCAAGCAGGCTCAAGAAGACAAATCCATCCATGGCGTACTGCTTGTCATTGACAGCCCCGGAGGTTTTGTGGCGGACAGTCACCAATTGTATCGCGAGATTCAAAAACTGGCGAAAGAGAAACCCGTCAATGTGGCCATGAAACGCATCGCGGCATCCGGTGGTTACTACATCGCCATGGGTATCGGAAAAGAAGGAGTGATCTATGTCGAACCGACAACCTGGACGGGATCGATCGGTGTCATCATTCCTCGATACAACGCGACGGACCTGGCGGAGAAATTCGGTGTGAAGTCTGAGCCCCTCGTGACTGGTCCTTTGAAAGACACGCTGAATCCATTTCGCGACATGACAGATCAGGAAAAGACTGTCTGGGGCGCGATTATGGAAGATGCGTTCAGTCGCTTTGTGACAGTGATTGCTGACAATCGTCCTGAGCTTGACGATGCAGCCGTTCGGCAATTGGCCACAGGTCAGATTTACACAGCCAATCAGGCCGTAGATAACCATATGGTGGATCGAATCGGATATGTCGAAGACGCAATCGAAGAGATGGCGCATTCGTTAAAGCTAACGTCCTATGAGGCGATTGAGTACCGATCCTCGCCCGGACTTATCGACATGCTGATCGGGGCGAATGCGTCTCAGCCCAAAACTTTGAACGATCAGATTCTTCAGGCCAGTGTGCCGCAGGCAATGTACTACGCTTCATGGAATCCATGGATTCCATAGGTTCATTGTCACTGAGGCTTGATTGTCACTGAGGCTTCGTTCTCACTGAGGCTTCGTTCGGTATGAAGCTGACAAACAAAGGAGGCTCGACCAGAAAACCGGTCGAGCCTCTCGTGGCACGCGTTCAGAAGCTGGCACAAGCAACTTGCGTGTAGTCGTTTTGTGCGTTGTTTCTGTCGCGTCGAACAAGGTTACTTGGCAGGTTCTGCTGCAGACGGAGATGGTGCAGGAGCAGGTTCGACCGGTGCAGGAGTTGCATGTCCCGGCCCAGGATCAGCCACCGGAACCAAGTGTTGCATATCAGAAACGCTGCCGCCTGAACAACTGGAACACGATGAAGCAGCAACGGTCCCACAGCCTGATTGGCAATGCTGGTGGTGTGGCTTTACGCACTTCACTTTTGGGCAGCGCGCCTTTGCAACACGAACATGTTCGCACTTGGTGCAACTTTTATTGACGCGTGCGCTCGCGTCGTCGGCAATGAAAACGAATACCATTGAAAATGCAGCAGCACTCAACATCAACTTTTTCAACATACATGGACTCCGTATTTGTAACAACAGGTGATCGAAGGCACACAGTTTTGTCAGGCACAGTTTTGTCAGGCACAGTTGTCAGACTCAGTTGGCGTGTTACAAGAATCTACAACATGGATGGCTGGCGTCGTTATAAATTCGGGCAAA
>JBDNFT010001123.1:0-3209 GCA_041689695.1 Planctomycetaceae bacterium
GGCGGAATGGGCGGCGGAATGGGCGGTGGTATGGGCGGCGGTATGGGCGGTGGAGGCATGGGCGGTGGCGGCATGGGCGGTGGCGGTGGCATGTTCAGTTTGCCTCCGGAATTGCTTGTGAGCCCCGCACCCAAAGCGAGCGGCGGAATTTCCAACCAGTCGCTGAATGGCGTCAAAAAAAAACCGACCGCAAAATAGAACCAGCGACCTCGGCCGCTGATTCCTTATCCAAACACACGGGTGTGCATGTCGCAACAACTGCGATGAGCACGCCCGTTTTTATTGAGCCTATCGTAGGAAGGGTCTCCAGACCCGTCCAGACAGCTCAGTTCAGGACGGGACTGGAGTCCCGTCCTACATTGTCGTTCAATCTCCATTCCGCGTTTCAGCCGTGTGCCTTGATCCTCGCGGAACCTCCAACAGCCAACGCAAAATCGCTAGTGGAAAAAGTGCTTGCCGATTCGCGACCACCAGCAAAAGCATGGGACGATGTACTGAAAACAAATACCGTCACACCAGAAGTTCTTGCCGAAGCGGTTTCGATACTTCACAACGACAAGAAGTACGACGTGGCCGTTGAGGCGATTCAGAGCGGTATTCGCAACAATCTTGCTGCTGCCTGGATGTACAATGTGCTGGCCATGGAAATGAAATTGGCAAAACGGCCTGCCAAAGACATCGCCCGTGTACTGGAATCACGCATAGATTTTTCCGTCGCGGATCTACCGCAACTGTTGATTGCTGTGGCATTGTTGTCTCGATTTGAAGCCTATGATGAAGCAATACATGTGTGCCGTGAAGCCACGGAGTTAAATCCGCAATTGACTGAATCATGGTTGCTGGCACGCAGCGTCGCCGACAAATCAAAGACTCCCGAACATCGTGTGTGGGCGCGATGCGGAATCCTGATGCACGTCTGGACCGATGATTCCGCAGCGATCCATGACGAGGCTCGAAAAGTGATCACGCAAATAGCGGCTGAATTGGATGCCGCAGGAGAATCTTCCAGGGCAGAGGCCTTTCGATCTCAACTCCGTGAGGCATCTTCCATCGACCTGATGCTTATCCTGCGCTGGGTCGGTTCGGCAGATCTGGATTTAATGGTCACTGGGCCGAACGGCGAAGTCTGCAGCTATCGCAATCGCATGACAACCGATGGAGCACGTTTCACTCACGACGATCCAGGATCTGCCACTGACGGCAGTGCCTCGCGGTATGAACAGTATGTCTGTCGCGTTGCTGGTGATGGAGATTACACCGCTGCCGTGCGATTTGTTCTGGGAAAGGCAGTCGGGGGCATCGCCAAGTTGGAGGTGATTCAGAGCGCGGGCACACCTCAGGAATCTCGTTCGACTCAAACCATTAAGCTCGCTCGCGAAGATGTGAAGATCACGATTCCAATGAAAGCCAGGTAAACTTTGCTTGGGCAAGCTTCATGAATCATGAATAGTCAACCTGGGGCGGCGTTCATCCGCATTCACGGATTCACTTGCCCCAGGCTGACATGCTGGGCCCCGTTGGGGCGAAACGCTGATTTTCCGGCCTGACAGGCCGGCGTTTTGTAACTGACCATCTCACCCACTCACGCGGCACGGCGTTGTTGAGTTCGCATCGTCTGAGCGGCCTGCTTTGCCAGTTGTCGTTTCTTGCGACCTTTGCGGCTGAAGCGATTGACGAAATCGATCAGCCACGGCGCGAAGCGTTTCAACTGATACAGAGCATGGGCTGTTGGTGTGATCAGAACCTGCCGCTTGTCTTTTCGAATCGCTTTGAGTGTCACCGAAGCCACGCGTTCCGGTGTGGCACACATCCAGTTCGGCGGCGACGGAACCTTTTGATCGGCACGACCGCTGGCCGCTGCCTCATACAAATTCGTCAACACCGGACCGGGGCAAATCGCCGTCACGCCAAGACCCTGACGCCCGTATTCGGCTCGCAGCGATTCCGTAAAACCGATCAAACCGAACTTGCTTGTGTGGTATGCCGAAAATCGTCCGCCTGCGACAAGACCTGAAATGCTGCACATATTAACAATATGTGCATCTGGACGTTGCAACAAGCCGGGCAGCAATTCATGAGTGATCTGAATCGGTGCCAGCAAGTTGATGGTCATCAGCCAGTCCCACTGTGCCTGAGTCATCTGGTCCGTCGGTCCATAGTACGCGACACCGGCGTTGTTGATTAACAAATCAATTCCCCCCGATTGGTGCAACGCAGAAGCAATCGTGGCGGAGACTGTTTTGCGATCTGTCAGGTCGCAGGGGAACAGCATCGTGCGTACGCCGGATGGTTCCAATTCAGCGGCCAGTTTTTTCAATCCCTCGGCATTCACATCCACCAGACACAGGTTGCAGCCTGCCTGAGCCAGTTCGATCGCAATGCAACGGCCGATGCCTGATGCTGCGCCCGTTAGAAACGCGGTTCGTCCTTGAAACGTCTGCATACGAATACTTCCTTGCTGAGATTTTTGTTCCAAGGCTCCTGCGTCGGAACACACTATTTTCTAATCCGTTTGTAGGGAATTGAACATCCTCTTGCGGGATTGGAGGTGGTCGCGGGCAGTTTGCCCATTAGCGCAGCCTCAACGGCTAATTCCACAAAACGCTGTTCAACTTTCTCTGCCGCAGTCTGGTCATCCATCGCGCCCATGTAAACGATGCGGCGTTCTTTATCCAGTACAAAGAACTCCGGAGTAAAATTCGCCCCGTACGATGTCGCCACTTTTTGCGTTTCATCCATCAAATAGGGAAATGGAAACTCCTTTGCCCTGGCTCGTTCTTTCATTTTATCCAGACGCTCGGCGGGCTTCAGATTCGCATTAATTGCAATCAAGGTGACGCCCTCTTTAGGATCGCAGAACTTCTTGTGAAATTCGATCATGCGATCTTCGTAGTCAACCGCGTACGGACAGGAATTGCAGGTAAAGCAAACCACAACCACCTGTTTGTCCTGCAGGTCCGCCAGAGAATGTTTCTGATCGTCGGTTCCCGTCAAACCGTTCCATGACGGTGCCTTATCACCAATCTTCAACTGAACTGGTTCATCTTCCGCAAAGCTTGTTGCTGCCAGAGCAGGGGCCAACCACAGTGCCAGAATCAAAGGGATTCGATACTTCATGATTTTAGATCTTCCAGAATACACTGTTCATTGCAGCCGAAATAAAAAGACGTCGGAACGCATGATTGTAATGTGTTTTCGCAACCCGAAAC
>JBDNFT010001124.1:0-2400 GCA_041689695.1 Planctomycetaceae bacterium
CAGGAATCGCAGCAGCCTAAAGGCTGGACTCCAACGTGCTGGACTCCAACTGCCTCAATTCCACCGGGGAACTGATCATCAGCGGCAACGCACGATGACGACCGTCGCCCGCAGGTGACGATTGCGTAGTTTGCGTCGCTGCAGCCTCCACGTTCATCAAACGCGGACGACGAAGAAAGAAACTTCATCTCCAAAGCCACGGCTTGGATGGTAGTCCTCGCCTTCGCAACCTGGATCCTTTTTCAGATTCTCAATTTCCTCTACCTGGATTTCCTTTGGATTTCGATTACGCCGAAATAGGCGGGAGTTTGTACATGGCCCCGAAAAGACAAATCATCATTGGCAAAGTCGATCACGAACAACTGCAGAGCCTGTTCTTCAGCCGTTACGCGGCGGCCCTGGGCGACACGCCTTACCTGCAGTCCCTGCGAGGCGTATTGAACATTGCAAAAGTTCTTCCGCCCGACGAAATCCCGCCCGACGTTGTGACTATGAATTCGACCGTGCGATTGCGTGAGTTTCGCGACAAAGACACGGAAACCTACACGCTCGTTTATCCGAAAGACGCCAACATCGGGCCACAATTGTGTCGCCGGAAGAAGTTCCTGCCGACATCGTCACAATGAAATCCCCCGTCAATCTGTACGACATGGAATTCGATGTCACTGAATCGGACGGAGGACGGGTTCCGCTGGAGTCTGTGAACATGCTGGTGGCAAGCTCTGTGTGCCACCAGCAAAGTCTGTGGGCGTCCAGAGATACTGCCAATGAATCCATTCTGTTCGGGACTCATTAAATACGACTGCATCCCGGTCCGTTGGAATGATTCCCGCCGCCGTTGCTTCGGCAGCGGGTGTTGGTCGCACGTGGCCCTTCCGGAACAAATCTACGGACAGTTCTTTTTCGAATTGTCCGTTCGGCCAGATAGCAAATCCCTCGGCATTAATGTCGTATGGGTGGCCGTGAATGAAGTTGGCTTCCAACTGTTCCCGCACCAGATCAATCCCCGACTTGCGATAGAATCCCTGCAATGCGTTCTGAAAGGACTTCAACTGATCGTTTGATGCGAATCGAAGCCAGCCGGTTTCAGGCACCGTCGCTGCCACCCAACCGCTCTGTTCCTGAAACAGCAATCGCAAGGGAACCGTGCCAAGCCGGCTGCATTGCAGTTCGACATAAAAACTATTCGAAGCGGCATGAACGTGGCCGCACTGCAGATCCGCGTTTTTCCAGACGCGGCAACTGTTTAACAGGCTGATGAGTTCACGTTCGACGAAACTGCGAATGGCTTTTTCGACATGTTCCAACTGATCGTCGCCCGCTCGCCGGGCACTGAAGCGACGGAATGATGCCTCCTGATGTTCCAGCCGTCGCAAACGTCGAAAAAGTTTCGGCAACGTACCGGAATGGAATCCGGGACGCAGCAGGCGTGCGACCGTTTCCCCATGACTGCCCACCGGAACTGGTTCCAGAGCTTTTTGGCGATTGGCCTGGTACAGCCGCCAGTTCTCCTTGAGTTCCCAGACCAGGAACCCAAAAATGCCAGGCAGAAAGAAGATATTGAATCCTGTCAGCAGCCCTGCCAGCCACCTGCCCAGATAGGGCGTAAACAGATGCAGCATGAATTCACCGATAACGGCAATCATCGGCAGGAGCATTTTATGAGCCACGGTAACGACGGGAAAATGCTTCACCGGGTGCAGGGTCGGTTCTATCAGCAGATTGACATAAATACGAATGACAAACGACACGAATGACCACAGCACACCGAGGAATGCCTTCGCGACAATTGACAGCCAGCTCTCGTCGCTGTGAAACCGAAGCCATTCATCGACGGCGTACAGGAGTCGTTCAACGAAGCTGAGAATAACTCGGAACGTATCGATGATCCAGTCGATCACGGCCATGACGACACGAGCACGCAATTTATACCAGGCATTACCAACCCATTCTGCGGTCAGTTCCTGTGTGTCCTGTCCCAAGCGCGAATTGATGGCGGTGCTGAACAGGAATGCGATGCTGGCAGTCCACCACCAGTTGAGCGAACTTCCTGTCAGTATCCACGGCAACAGCTTTGCACTGACCACGGCGACGATGCTGGGCATCAACACGATTCGGCGAATGCGTACGAAAGTCCGATCCCGCAGCAGCGTTTGTACGAGCGGTAACTTCAGGACTTTCATAGGAAAATCGATCAGCACCTTTCGAATGAGCCGCCAAAGGGATGAGACCTTACGAAAGAACCAGCGTCGAAAGGTGACGACGTGAATCAGAAACATCAGCAGGAAGCCGATCAGCAACACCCACGAGATTGTTTCCAACTGCCGCACGACGATCTGGTCCACTGCATCGTCGGCGTTTCGGGGCGGCACAGAAACGACTTCACGCAGTTGATCCGAA
>JBDNFT010001125.1:0-4330 GCA_041689695.1 Planctomycetaceae bacterium
AGCCTTGGAGGCAACGATGGCATTTTCATGGATGAAGTTCATCGCAGCAGCATGCATGGTTGTGACCATGGGATGCGGACAAGAACCGGCTCGCAACGCGGCTCAATCTAAGCGAGACGCAGACGGAAAAACCAGTGGATCAAATGACGCTGATTCGTCTGGTGCATCAATCGTTTCAGAAGAACCTTCATTCGAGAGTCTGACAGAACCCGAACCTTCGCCATCGGGCGTTGATGAAGTCGTCGCTGATGCGTCGGACCTCGTGCATGGACCGCCACAATTGGTGATTCCAACACAGCCGCCAGTGTTGCCTCCCCAAAAAAAATCAGCAGGTGCAGGTCGATCTGCGACGAGCCCCAGTTCAACGCAAGTTCTGTCTGAAACCTTACCAACACCATTTCCCTCACCTGCTCCTGCAGCGCCACCGGTGGCCCCCACGGCACCTGGCGAATCATTCCAGTTGGCGAAAACCGTTCGGCGATCAGGCATCACACAGGATCGCCACGGTTATTCGCCGGAGATCGTTTATTTCGCCACGAATCGTGAACCAGACCGCGGCAAATCATCCACGAGTGATCCGGATTTGTACTTTGGAGGAGATCGGGGCCAACTGACATACGGCACATGTGAAGTCAGCATTCCATACAATCGAAGGCCCGGCACGCTGCCGGAACCATCAATTCTGCGGCTGGAGTTTTCACAAGACCCAGCTAAACATGTCGTCTTGATGGAAATTGATTCATTGCCGCACGCTGATTTCTGGAAACAGCTTCGCGCGGCAGTTGAGGCATCGCCAGGCAAGCAATTACTGATTTTCGTTCACGGATACTGCGCGACGTTTCGCGATGCCGCCCGCCGCACGGCACAGATGTCGTACGACATGAATTACAAAGGGCCAGCAATGTTTTTTAGTTGGCCGGCAGGTGCAGAATCTGAGAGCTTCAAAGAAAAAGCCAACTACCTGAAAGATCTTCGCCGCGCTGAAGAATCTGACGATGATCTAATCGCAGTTCTGGCTGGCATCAGTCGATATTCAGGCGCGAAAAACATTCATCTCGTCGCGCACAGCATGGGAAATTACGTGCTGACAGAAGCACTCAAAACGATCGACGATCGACGGCCTCCGGGTGTACAACAGGTTCCACTCTTCGACCAGGTTGCACTTGCCGCTCCAGACATCAACGCCCGAGAATTTGTGGAACGCACCGGTGAACGTATTCTGCCGTTTAGTCGTCGATTTACAGTCTATGCATCGTCTCAAGATAAAGCGTTGCGGCTTTCAAAAGCTGTCAATGGATTTGAACCGCTGGGTTTCTTAAACGACTACACACGCGTCGGTGCGAAGAAGCGCTTGTTTGATCTGGTGGATGTGTCACAACTGACCACAAGCTGGTTCGACAGCGGGCACATCTACTATGGCGACATGCCGGAAATGATCTCCGACTTCAGTTATCTGTTCCGAGGCATCCAGGCCAGCTCGCTGCAACGCGGCCTTTCAGAGACCCCGCCAATCTACCGACTGGCTCGAAGAGTTCAATAAAGCGAGCGGCAGAAAAGGATTGACCAAGCCGCTTGATGTAGGACGGGTCTCCAGACCCGTCCTACGGTAAAACACGATCTGCCGATCGCCTAAATAAAAAAGCCCGGCATGTTGAACAAGCCGGGCTTTGAAGTTTCTAAATCACAAGGCAGCAACGATTTAGTTCTTAGCCTTCGACTTTTCTGCAGTCTTGTTTTCTTCTTCAGTGGTTTCCGCACCTGGAGCTTGCAGGTCTTCCAGCTTCTTGCCTTTCAACAACGCATCAACGGCAAATTCCAAATTGGCTGTCGTGATGCCGCCTTCAACGATTCCCTCTTTGTTGACAAGAAACATCGTGGGAACCGACACGATCCCATATCCATAGTCTCCCGGCTGCATGCCAGCGTCTTTGGGAGCATCACGCAGGCTCTGCCAAAGAATTCCATGTTGCTTCAGGTAGCCACCAAGGGCAGTCAAATCACTGTCCATGTTGACACCAAGGATTTCAAAACCTGCCTTATTGTGCTTGGCGTAGACTTCCTGAATGGCAGGCAAATCGACCGTAAACGGTTGAGCATACGAAGCCCAGAACACCACCAACAAGACTTTGCCGTTGTACTGTGTTGAAGCAAGATCTTTCTGGTACAGCGTCTTTCCAGACAGCGTAAATTTGTTGCCTGTTAAGGTCAATCGTCGCAATGCTCCCTGAGCTTTCATGCCGCCTTCGGTTTTTGAATAGTTTTTCGCGAGCTGTTCGTACCATGCTTTGGCATCATCCAGCCGCCCCATCAACTCGTAGCTAATGGCCAACTGTACCACGGCATCCGGAGCGTCTTCAGACGTCGGCCATTTTCGTGCAAACGCTTCCAACTGCTCGAACCACCACTTCTGAGTGGCTTCACGCGATTTGCGAACATCCGCTTCGATTTTGGTCTTGTCGTCTTCTTTCAATCGGACGGCGTATTCTGCCATCAGACGACGATAAAATACATATCCCAGCAGCTTTTCGTTCGTTTTGACGGACTCTTGAAGTGTGACAAGTCGCGGCAAACCCGCTGGATACAATCCCGATTGAGTCGCCGTGGAAAGGCTATCTGTGAATTGCTGAACCCACTGCAGACGATCTTCATCGGTCTTCGACGCTGCGATCAGTTTTTCACTGAGATTTGCGCGAGCTACGTTGTAGTCTGCAAAAGCCTGAGGCAATGCGTCTGGTTTCGGGCTGGCTTCGTCGATCTTCTGCAGTTCCGCCAGTAACTTCTGCATTTCCGGAGACATCGCTCCAACACTGCCGGGTTCAACTCGCCCAGAATTATCACCAATTGCTGGCTGCATCATCACGCCGCCCACAGCAACTATTGAGTTTCCGCTTGTATCCATTGGTGTTGGAATCTGGGCCAGTTTCCAGACATCGCCGACCTGAATCATTTCTCCGATTGAAATCAGGTCATGTTTTTCGCCGTTCTGCACGATCGCCATGGAGTTTTCGTAAACGGTGATGTCACGAGCAGCACCCAGGTCTTCCTTAGGAATCATTGCTGGCAAAGGTGCATCGAAGCGCACCCACACACTGTTCTTGTTCAACACTTTTGAATTGGACAATGATGCCTGCATTTTCTTAGCGACGTCACTGACTTCCGCCTGCAGCTTCTTTGCCATGTCGGCAGGCAATTGCAGAGCACGCAGGTCTTCATCGGTCAGCAGCACTGTGTTCAGACGTGCCGCGTCACCGCTGATCATCGATTCAACCGCGATTCTGGCCGCTTCCTGGGCAGACAGGACTTTCCAACTTTCGATCCGACCATCTTCATTTTCGTCCAAACCCCAGCGAGTGCCGCCCCAGTTCATCCAGCGATACTGATCGGCTTTCTGATTCTTCTTTGTGCGAGCATCACCGTTCGTATCGATTTCACGATAGACCTCAAGGCCCATGTGATAATACCGAAACATGCCGGGAGCACCGTCAGCGTTGGAATCTGTAAATCTTCGCAATACCTGGCCAGCAGCATTCGTGACAACATAGCTGCCTTTTTCCAGATCAACACTGCACTTGGCCATTTCGGCAGCATCAGGCGTGTCGTAATCAACATCTTTCTGAGTTGGCTTGTAACCTTTGAGCAATTGTTCTGCACTAGGCTTCTGAGCCTGAGCCGTGGCTGTCAGGGCAGGACCAAAACCGAAAAATGCCACCGTCAGAATCAAGATCGCCGATCGAAACACATTTGGTGATTGGCGAAAGGTAGTAATATTCATCACTGCTACTCCGTCCACATAAATTGAAGCACAAATAACAACTGCCGCGATATTTCCCGCAGGCTCCGCCTGCTGCCAACGCGGCAAACACTTTTCAAACACTTTTCAAACACTTTTCAAACACTTTTCAAAGTGTACGCAATTCGATTGAATCTATTCATCCCCGATTTCGTCGGGGTTCTCTGTTCTCGCAGCATCAGAATATGTGAGCCGAACGCGCGAGCGTCGGGCTTTTCGCACTTCTAACGCTGTCAGTTCCGCAGCCTGAGGCTAGCGTCTACGGCTTGTTTCATCGCCGATTCACTGGATTTGCCTGAATCGGACGAAGTGTTGAAGTGACGGCCGGCTCAGCTTCGGAAGGTTCTCCTGTCAGCATTTCCAGCATCCACGAACTTGCCTGAGGAATTACGATGCGTCGAGGTTCACCACCGTTTTTGTCGTCAATCAGGATCGTCACTTCTGGACCAGCCGTCGCGGAAGTTGTTGAAACCAACGGCGGTGCTGATGGCCTTGCCCGCCCCAGTAGCACGCCTGGAGCGGGCCTTGGAAGTTCGAGTA
>JBDNFT010001126.1:0-4239 GCA_041689695.1 Planctomycetaceae bacterium
AAGTACGTCAGCCTTTCCAGGCTGACTCTTCTGCGTGTCAGGCTAGAATGCCTGACGTACAAGTTTCTGAGCAAAAGCCGATATTCATTCTCCAAACATTGCATTCAAATCAACATCGTCATCGGATGCTCGTTTTTTCTTCGCACGAGTTTTTTTGATCGCAACAGGTTTTCCGGCGGCGGTTTCCGGCGTCGCATTCCCAGCGGATGCTTTCGGCATTGATTCCACCTGAGCATCCGCAGCTGATTTTACAGCAGCAATATTCGCGGAACCACCCTTGCCGGGATTCTTTGCTGCCGTTGCCTTGCGGGCCGCCTGCACCATTCTGGCTTCAGCCTCGCGAATTTCCGACACCATGTCGGTCACTTTCTGCCAACGTCGATCAGGATCAGCTTCAAGCCCTTTCATGATGGCAACCCCGATCTGCTTATCAATGTTCGGCAGTAGGACTGTTATCTCGATCGGCGGTTTGTTGATGTGCTGCATCACAGCGTCAATTGTCATCGCCGCATCCCACGGGCAACGCTTTGTGTACATTTCGAAACAAGTGACCGCGTAGGAAAAAACATCGAGACGCTGATCTGTCGTCTGACGTTTGATCAATTCGGGTGCCATATAGCTGGCGGTTCCCGTGCGATTGCCCGGCTTACAGAAACTTGGAGTGTTTGGAACAACCAACCCGAAGTCGATCATCTTCGCGGTCTTGTCGTCGGAGATCATCACATTGCGAGGACAAATGTCGCGATGAATCCAGTTCTGCTGATGAAAATAATTCAGAGCCTCGCCAATCTGAATCATATATCGCAGACGATACCGCTTCATTTCTTCATTCTGCAGGTCCACCAGCAACGCCAGCCCAACACCTTCCACAAATTCCATTACGAGGAACATTTCATCTTCCAGCGTCCAACCAAATTCATAAGTCTTCACGATATTTGGATGATGAAGTGAGACCGCGACGTCAGCTTCAGACGGCTTATTCAATCCCTGAAATCTAGCCTCGAATTTTGCAGTCTTTTCCTTATCCAAAACCTTCAACGCCACCGGCCGACCAGTTTGCAGATCAACTGCACGCCACACTTTGGACATGCTTCCCTGTCCGACTCGGCCAATCAGATTGAACCTTTTATTGATGTCCGTTTTGGGATGGTTCGCACCTTTGCGATTAAAAAGTTTGCCGAACATAAATTGCCTTTGCGTGAAGTCGCTGCAACACTGCCAGACTCTCAACACATTTCTTTGGCGGTGTTCGACGATGCCATCTTTTACAGGAAAACGCGGAAACTTGCGACAGTTTTACGCCATCGACGTGAGAATCTTGCCAGCTTCCAGGCGAACCCTGGGAATTCAATCACTCACTGCTTGTGAGATTCCGGCTGCCTGTGAGAATCCATGCGGCAACGCCCTTGGGAACAGTCCCTAAATAAAGTACGTCAGCCTTTCCAGACTGACTTGTTCTGCTTCATGTCAGGCTGGAAAGCCTGACGTACTTTTTCGGGATGTCCGCCCTAAGAATCACGCTTTCCTGCCCAACACTATTACAAACCCCACCACTGCCCTGATTTTTTCTACACAAGAAGTCGAATCGTTCCAGCGAGATGGCTACATCATCGTACGTGGCCTGATTCCGCCGGACACGATCAGCACCATGAAACGCATCACTCAGCGAGATCTCGCCGCGAATCAGGGCGACATCGAATACGAAGCAGACCTCAGTTACCCAGGAGCACCCGAATCGCTGGATGCCGAGGGTGGCCGAACAGCGAGGCGTCTGCGTCAGGCGATCAGTCGTGACCCAATCTTTGCAAAGTTAGTCAAACAACCGTGGCTGGTGAACAGACTTCAGCAACTCCTCGGCCCGCACGTCGTTATGCCGTTGATTCATCATAACTGCGCCATGACCAAACAGCCGCGATACAGCAGCGAGACTGGCTGGCATCAGGACACGCGATACTGGAATTTCACCAATGGTGATCTGGTGAATATCTGGATCGCACTGGGCGAAGAAACTCCGCAGAATGGATGTCTTCGCGTGCTTCCGGGAACTCACCACGAACGAGCGCCACGCGAACGTCTGGATGACGCTCTGTTTTTACGAACAGATCTCGAACAAAATCAACCACTCCTCGCCCGCGCGCTGCCGGTGGAATTAAAAGCGGGCGATGTCCTCTTCTTCCACGCCCGCTGCTTCCATGCCGCGACGCGAAACTATTCGACGGAATCCAAGCAGTCCGTCGTCTTCACATTTCGTTCGCTCGACAACCCGCCAGTGCCAGGCACAAAATCGGCCGAATGGCCTGAATTGCTGTTATCGTAAACGCTAACGCAGGCAATGCAACGCTGCCAACAGTGGCCACGTACCAGGGGCGCAGCGAATCAGGCATATTCATTGACACGGTTCGCTGACACCTTTTGTGATTCTTCTGAATCGCAACTTCACACTGTGGTTCCTCTGCTCTCTCTTCGCTCTCCTGTTGAAAATGCGATTTGTGTTTCCAATAGTCCTGCCCTTCATCGTCCTGCCAAAATGGAACTGGCTATCAACTTCAACGGACGCTGCGTAATCAACGAACCATGCGACGAGTGTGTTCTGTGTCGTGCCCGAAACGTCGATTGGCAGGACTATTGGAGGGCAAGACTATGAATCGCAGCTTTGCTTTAGGCACGAAAAATGGCGGAGGGCACGTCCCGATTTCAACGCGCTACTTCAACGCCACAGAAACAAATCCTGAGCAGATCGTAGCGTTCAGACCCAAAGGAAAATAAGGCGATGGCAGATTATCTTTCGAAGGTTAAGCTTTGCCGAAACAGCTTTAGCGACCGATTGCAGCAGGCAACGGGCAACGGAATGTCGTTTTTGGGGACATCGTCAAGATGCTTAAGATCGTCGGTTCGGCCGATCACGGTTGTCGTAAAAAATGCCTGCCCCGTTTGATATTTTTCAGGAAAACCAGAGTCTTACACCAGGGATTCGATATTTGACTTTCAGGGCGATTTGAAGCCACGACGACAATCGTTGCGTGTGCCCGGACAAGAGGCATCCGGCCCGTACCATCCAGGCAATAGCCTCCTCGGGCCGGTTGAGTTCTTCGTGGAGCAGCGATTGAATTATCTGGCAGTCCACTTCGACACTTGTTGTTTTCGTCTCTTCCACCACAAATTGACTTCGTCGCGGACGAGCGAGCGAAACATGCCTTCATTTGCTATGTATTCAGCCACGGCGAAATGAGATTTCGCACAACAATCCGACTTAAGATAGACCGGCTCCGTCCTTCGGCGGGGGCTATACCGCCACGAATTCTGTCGCGACGATTCTTCAATGGTGCTGACTGAGTTCAATACGGAACGGACTGACGTCTTTCGAATAAGTTCGACGCTGCACGACACATGATCAACGAATTCCTCGCTGCCAATGATCCTGGGTTCAGAAATACCGTGAGCCAAAAGTGCTCGACGGCGACATTCTTCCCTCCGATTTCGTAGTTCAGATTCGGTCGCATCCCACAATTTCAACTCCCCTTGGGAGTCACGCGAAACATGTCTTGGATAGCGGGTTCGATTCCAGCACTGAAGCAACACATCCAATTGCTCCTGTAGTCCACCATCCGGCATCAGACGCAACGCTAGGGTTGGAATGGGCGGCTCCTCATATCCCAGTTGCGATGCCACGATCACCACGCGACGGCAGTTCGCTCGACACTCCGCCCTCAAATACACTCGGCTCGATTGGAGCGGCCTTCCAAGCTCAGCACATCGGCCAGCTAAAAAGGCCAGAGTCAGCACAAGGCAAGGTTCCGTTGAAAATTTGCCCATCCTGCAAAAGACAACCTCAGCCCCATCCAGCGACACGAACACGTCAGAGTGCCAGAGAAATTCCGAGATAGTCCCGACCCGGATCTGTCGCAGGTGAGGCTCGATCTCAGTCGAAAACTCGCGGGTCGTGGACAGTCGCGCCATCGCCACCTGACACTGATCCGTGAAAGACGTTGGCCCGCAGATTTTGCACGATCTACTCATTGAATAAACGCTATTCATGGCCACCACCCTCCTCGTCGCACCCGCTTTTCAATGATATTTGCCAGTCGGGGAGTCGGGGAACATCAAAGAGGCCTGACCCAATACTGTTCGGCACGGCATTTGATGGGTTCGCTGAGCTTTAGAGGCCAGCCTCTCGCAGCAAAATTCAGGAAAAATTCATTTGCGCTATTGCGCGCCTTCCTTGAAATTGCCAAGCTTCGC
>JBDNFT010001127.1:0-3013 GCA_041689695.1 Planctomycetaceae bacterium
CGGCAATTATCGAACAGGCTGGCCACAGTGCACGATTTGCCTTCGAAGAGTTCTTCCATGCCAAGATCCGGAATGCACACACGCGCCGAGCGTACCGCAGATGCGTGCTGCGCTTTCTGGAATGGTGTGAATTGCGAAATCGACAACTGCAACAAGTGTCCCCGGCGGACGTGGGTATCTACCTGGATGAACTGTCGCTCTGCATCGCCAGCAAAAAGCAGGTGCTTGCTGGCCTGCGGCATTTCTTCGACGGCATGGTGACACGTCATGCCATCGCACTGAACCCTGCCCTGTCGGTTCGCGGTGAACGCTATCAGGTCATCGAAGGCAAGACGCCGGAGATCACCGTCAATCAGGCTCGGAAGCTTTTGGCATCCATCGACACAAGCACCGTTGTCGGCCTGCGCGACAAAGCCATCATTTCAATTCTGGTCTACACTGCCTCGCGCATCGGCGCTGTCGCGACTCTAAAAGTCAAGGACCTGTACGATGTCGGTGACCAGTACTGTCTTCACTTTATTGACAAGGGCGGCAAGTCCCGGGAAATCCCCGTCCGCCATGACCTGCAGCAACTGCTGCGAAACTATCTGCAGTCAACCAGCCTGCAGTTGGGCGACCAGTCCGATCGATCACTTTTCCTGACGACAATCCGACGCACCGGCGTTCTCAGCAACCGCTCCATGTCAGCCGGTGACATGAGCCGCATGATCAAACGACGGATGAAAGCCTGCGGCCTTCCAGCACGACTGTCACCCCATTCTTTCAGGGTCGCGGTTATAACAAATCTTTTATGTCAGGGGCTCCCGCTGGAAGATATTCAAAACCTGGCGGGCCATGCGGACCCACGAACCACGCGGCTCTATGACCGACGGCAGAAGTCTGTGACCCGAAACCTCGTGGAGCGAATTTCGATTTAAGTTCCCGACCTCGAACTGTTTTGGAACTGGTAATCACGAATTCTCCGCGACTTGTAACTGGCGGGGAGAAACCGTGGCGCTTGGCGGGTTGAGACGGACGGTGGAATCTCGCAGCGCCCAAATGTTCACCTGTTGACTTCAGTTTTTCCGGAAGCACGTCATTGTCGTGTGTTTCCGGGTGAAAGATCCCGAGGAGACAGGTGGCGAGGGTGATCACCGACATGGAGTTGTGGGTAAGCGTCCGGATTGGAGTTCACTCCGTTCCGCTGCATGTGGCTATTCAGCACAGCCAGTGGGATGTCGCAAGAATTCTGCTGACACGCGCCCCCTTGGGCATGGTTCAGGACTCAGACGGACGAACTGCGTGGGACTTGCCAAACAGCCCGATTTCCTGTGGGGCTGAAATTGCTGACGATCCATCACCCGTGTTTGATATCGCAGCCGCCTCACATCTGCAACTTGACCGATCCAGCCAAACCGGATAATCCTCATGACCGTACGGTGCGGCAAGATTTTCGCCGCTGTTAAGTCGGCCGTTCGTAGTAATTCGCCGCCCGGAATGAATACACTACGCTCACTGGCTGGGGGGTGCGTCTACTGCTACGCAGGGCTCCTGTTGAGACATTGGACAAATCCTCAGGGGCGACGAGTGCCGCAACAGAAATCAACGAGCAAACCCTTCGTCGAATCGTCGGAGAATCGACTGGGTGTCGGCAAGCTTTCTCAGCTCACCAGTGATTCAGGAACTGTTGAGTATTTTCGCTCGCCTGCAGATAGTGAACCAATCTCGAAGGTTGTGTCCAGGGCTAGTCTGACGCGAAAGACGTTGGCAAACGAGACTCGAGTCTACCATCGGAACCCGAATACGGATGCGACAGAAGTAGGGCGTGTTCTACATTACATGAAAGACGATCAGCTTTACCTTGTACGTTTCCCGAATGGAAAATCGAAAAGGATTTCCGCTGACGAACTGCAGGTTCGTTGCCGTTTGCCAATTGCAGAGCCTACTGATCATTTGGCAAGTCAATGTAATGAAACAGCCTTTTGGCATGCATCGCGATCAGAGTTTGTTCGCCATCTGCTTGAACAGCATACGTTAAGCCGCGGGCTTTCAGCACTATTGTCATCGTCAGTGGAAATTGTGGCGCACCAGGCATCAGTCATTCACCGCGTGCTGATGGATCCATTCCAGCGATACCTGCTTGCTGACGAAGTTGGGTTGGGCAAGACGATCGACGCTGGAGTCCTGATCAAGCAGTTCGCTCTTGATGAACCACACGACCATCAAACGATCATCATCGTGCCGGATTCACTACAGAATCAGTGGAAGGAAGAACTCACCCATCGTTTTCATCTCGGACTCGTTATCGGCGTCTCGATTCACATTGTTTCGAGCCATGATGCAAAAGCGATCGCGACGTTGATTCCTTCCGCTCGAATGATCGTAATCGACGAGGCTCACCATTTGAGTTCGTGGGCATGGTCGACTGAACCGGCGGAGAAATCCATCTTCGATACAGTGAAGCATGCTGCCGGCAAAGTCAATTGTCGAGTGCTTCTCCTATCCGCTACGCCAGTTTTACACAACGAACATGCTTTTTTGGCAATGCTTCACTTGCTTGACCCGCAAGTCTATCCGCTCGACAGTCTGGATCTGTTTAAAATGCGGGTCCGTCTTCGCCAAGAGATTGCAGAACGAATGCTGGACTTGCGTGAAGAGGAGTCCAATTTCTTTTTAGGCGATACTATTAATGTTCTTGGCGATCTATTAGTGAACGACCATGAATTTCAAAACCTGCAAGGTCAACTTGCCGAATTGATCAAGGCAGATATCGATGAGAAAGACCCTCAGCGCAACAGCTTAATTCGCTCGATCCGGACACATGTCAGTGACATGTGGCGACTTCATCGCCGTATTCTTCGAAACAGAAGAACCGAATCAACGTCCGTTTATCTTCCGGGCCGCGACGTTTGTGAGCAGATCACTTACGAGTGTGAACATGAAAGCGGATTAGCGAATGCTATCGAGGCTTGGCGGTTGACGCTCTCGTCGGCATTGTTCTCTGCAACCGAGAACGAAAAGGCGGCGGCAAGCC
>JBDNFT010001128.1:0-1783 GCA_041689695.1 Planctomycetaceae bacterium
GAACACGTCGGTCAATCACGTTCCAACATTGAAGATATTCTGCGAGGCAGCGACAAGCGAGTCATCGCTATTGTCGGACCATGTTCCATTCACGACACAGAAATGGCGCTGGAATACGCCCGCCGGTTGAAATCGGTAGCCGACGAAGTCAGCGACCGGATCTTCGTGGTCATGCGAGTCTATTTTGAAAAGCCTCGCACCACGGTTGGCTGGAAAGGGTTGATCAACGATCCCCATATGAACGATACATTCGATATCGCACTCGGTTTGCGAAAAGCGCGACAAATCCTGAGGGATATTAACAATGTTGGCCTGCCTGCCGCCACGGAAATGCTGGAGCCAATCACACCGCAGTACATCGCAGATTTGATTACGCTCGCATCCATCGGGGCTCGTACGACGGAATCACCAACACATCGACAAATGGCGAGCGGCCTTTCAATGCCAGTCGGTTTTAAGAACAGCACTGAAGGCAGCCTGGAAGTCGCTATCAATGCCATGAAAGCCGCTCGCGCGCCACATCAGTTTCTGGGAATCGACAATGCGGGGAAAACCTGCGTGATGAGCACTCGCGGCAACGACCTTGGACACATGATTCTTAGAGGTGGCAAGAACGGCCCCAACTACGACGCGGAAAGTGTCGCTGAGGCAAGTCGCTTGCTTGATGCCGCAAAGTTGCCACCACGACTGGTCGTGGACTGCAGTCACGCGAATTCCAGCAAAGACTATCGTCGTCAGGCGGTTGTGTGGAACGATGTCATCCAACAGCGAGCCGACGGTAACGAATCGATCGTGGGTTTGATGCTGGAAAGCAATCTGGTGGAAGGTGCACAGTCACTCGGCGACGATCCTTCCACTCTGAAATATGGTGTGAGTATCACGGATGGCTGCATCAGCATGGAAGATACAGCCGAACTCCTGCGATCAGCACGGAAAATGTTGAGTTGATTCCCTGCGATGCTGCGAGTCTTGATCATAATCCTACTCTTAATCCTAATCGATTACTGACGAAGAAAAGATGAACGTCCTGCAAAGGCCGAAGCGATTAAGATTATGATGAAGAGTAAGATCAGGACAAAGGACCAAGCTCAGAGAATGACGGACCCGCTTCAATCATTTAAAGACGACTGGCAATCGCGAAATGGCTGCGAGCGGATTCTGCGTGTTCGCTGGCTGCTGAATCCCAACGAAGCGCCGCTGGAAAACGTTGAGATTGTCGAACAGCACGGGCACATTACAGAAATTCGCCCACTGGCAGCAGCGGCCGACAATATGCTGCCCGTGATCCTGACCCCGCCTCTGGTCAACGCGCATACGCATCTGGAATTTTCGGCACTATCAGAACCGATCCGCCCTGCCCTGCCCTTTCCGGACTGGATCTCTGCAGTCATTCAGTGGCGACGCAGCACCGTTGACGGAAATATGGATGGCGTGCCGCAAGGATTGCAGGAATCTCAGCGCGTTGGCGTGACGACGATCGGCGAAATTACGACCACGCAGCAGGTTCACCCAGGTGATCTCGCTGAGGGATGTCGTGTCGTGTCTTTCCGCGAAATCATCGGCCTGCAGCCTGAGAGAATTCCGGAATTGCTTTGCCAGGCCGAGCAGCATTTCGCAGCAGGTCCGGATGAGTCAATCATCCGCGGAATTAGCCCACACGCTCCATACACAGTTCATCCGGAACTCTTTGGATCATTGATGGATCTGGCTGTCAAACGCAATTCCATTGTCGCAATGCATCTGGCAGAAACAAAAGACGAACTTGAATTGCTGCACGATGGCA
>JBDNFT010001129.1:0-4784 GCA_041689695.1 Planctomycetaceae bacterium
CCACTCCGGATGCCACTCCGGATGCCACTCCGGATGCCACTCCGGATGCCACTCCGGATGCCACTCCGGATGCCACTCCGGATGCCACTCCGGATGCCACTCCGGATGCCACTCCGGATGCCACTCCGGATGCCACGTTATCTAGGTCGGATCGGTCAGGTGTCGTCGATTGAATCAGTGCATTTCCTCAATTGCTTGAGAGGCAACGGTCCATGAATTGGCGTGCTGTTCTTTTGATAACCATTTTGAGTCCTGCACGATGCGGCGCTGAAGATCCGGTTGCGGTTCAGATTCTTTCGTCTTTGGAAGAATTTCAGCAGTCCATCAATTCTCTTGATGTGCAGTATGTCGTGAAAGACTCCCCTACCTGGGAATTCACGAATATGGAGCAGCAGCCTAGTTATAAGTGGAGATGGGCGAAGTCCGGGCGAAAGCAGTTGCTTACTCGCGAGACAGCACTAATTCCAGATACAACAACACTCAGTCGAATATGGGAGAGCTTTGACGGGGAAAATGGATACATAGTGAATTACCATGATCGCGAGCAAACGCTTGTAAAGCGAATTGACGTTACGCCAGTAGAGCCTATTACACTTATGTCGAATCAGCACATTGCTGGAGGATTCGGGACTCACAAACTACACCTTCACATTCCTGATTCACTCACGGCCTTTCTTGGCAAGAGAATGGCGATGACCGTTTCTTCGGAAGAAAAGGTCGAGGAGGAGGATTGTGTGAAGCTGTCAATTGGAAAAGTTGCGGCATTTGTGGACGGTGGGCCAGAGCATAACGTGACAGCCTGGTTCTCTAAACGATGTGGCTTTATGTTGCGGCGAATTGCGGTGCTCCCCGTGGTCCCAAATCCAGGCGACGGAAAAACGATCCGCCTGCCGGAAGGATCTTTCCCAAGTTTCGTCGATGTGGTGCAGTATACGGAGGTCAATGACCCGTTGTTCAGGAAGGTACGATGGTTTCCGGCAAAAATTCAGTACCGGAATTTCTACAGTGGAGAGGTCACCGTTCAATCGGTATCGATCAATACCGAGATCCCTGCCGAAACATTCGTCCCCGAGATGCCGAATGGGACGGAAGTCCTCACCATTCGACCTGGTTCCACCACGCCGTTGACACACTATGTTTGTGGAGAAGGCGGTGCACGGTTGTACGAAGAACGAATGCGTTCGTTCAATACGTCCAAACCCATATTGGCTGACAAACAGCCGAAACCCGTCAATGCTTCACCTGAATCGACTGGTTATGTGCAGAAGGTGTTTGTTGCGTGCTCGGTGTTCATGATCATCGCTGCGATAGTCGCTGCGAAACGCCAAGGACGCTGGTTTTCGAGTAGGGAATGACGTTTATGAGAGTTCTAACGTGCGTCGCAGTAATTGCAGTGTGCTGCTTTTGGTCCCTGAACCCGTCCCAGGTTGCAAGCTTGTCTGATGGTGACCTTGCGGAGGTTCGAGGCAATCAGGTTTAGTATTGTGCATTCCCATATCCAATTACGGGTGGATGCACGACATGTGTTGATGCGGGGTGGAGGACTCGATCCTATGAATACCCGATGGCAGGTGGCACTTACACATTCACATATCAAATGCACACGTATCAGAAATGTATTACCTATCAACCGGATGAGAAATGTTGGGTAAATTCTAGCGTGACGACGACAGCATGTAACAAAACGACGAATAACACATGCACAGGAAATGCTCAGGGATTTTCAGATTTTCAATGCATGTCTCCCGTCGATCCTAGCTGGGGCCTGGGTACGTTCGCATGCGTTGGGACGTACTCTGACGCATCCAGTCTGACGCAATCTGGTGTAGACTGTAGTACGATGCCACCGGGCTTGTTCTGATTTGACTGAATCTCGGCGGGGCTCGGACTACGATGTGGCTGATGTTGGGTGCGTTTTTCGCAGTGCAAATTCCGCCAGAGAAGCCGAAAACTTCGGTTCCCTGTGGCGCTGAGGCGCTCGCCATGTGTGTCTCAGAGCTTGGCGGTGATCTTTCCGCGCAGGATATTGCATTTCGGTTGCCCCGACGCGGGAAGGATGCGTCACTACTTGAACTCAAGATGGAAGCCGAGTCCCTGGGGTACTATTGCTGGGGCGTTCGCTGGAAGGAGTCTCCTTCCAGTGAATGCCCGCCAGCGATTGTGCCAGTAACGCTCCCACGCGGCGAAGCTCATTACGTTGCAGTTTTGAAATGGAAGGACGACGAATTACTCGTTGCCGAATATGGGACGCGCCAGTGGATAACAAAAGAAAAATTGCTTGCCGCTGGCTGGGATGGGACAGCACTTCATCTGTCTCGGAACTGGACTGATCGCTACATGCATATTCCATTGAATCAGTTCGTTACCACGATGTTGTTTGGGGCTTTTTTTCTCATTGTCGCGGTCTTTTGGAGACGAAGGTCCATGCTTTCCAAGTCCCATACCAGAGCATCTGATATCGTCGCAGTGCGCGATAGCGGATCTACTCGCTCGGGTGTGACAATGGTGGAAATTCTTGTCAGTTGCAGCGTTATCACACTCTTAATCTCTCTGTTGTTGCCTGCAGTCCAGAGTACTCGAGAAAGTGCTCGACGAATTTGGTGCAGTAATAATCTTCGGCAATTCGGCGTTGCAATGCATGGATTTGAATCCTCGTACAAAAGATTTCCACTCGAACTGTCAACCGAGCTCCAGTCCGTATCGGGACTGGAATTCCCTTACCAGGTATCGGCCCACTTCTGTTTGCTTCCCTACTTGGAACATTCTACAGTTCAAGCTAGGGTGGTTTTGAAGGGCGACGTTTGGGATCTGTCCTCGGATCCGCCCTTGAGTCAACACAATGCCGAAATCATCAAGACTGCAATCCCCGTTTTTCTCTGTCCCAGCGACCATGGTAAGCCCGGAACGACAAATTATTTGATGTGTCACGGTACTTCGCCGCATGGAGGTACTACGCCCGATGCGCCAGTCCCGAATTCCGCACGAGACGGCTTTGGACGTCGTGCGAAAGGGGTCCCGGCGAGCGATGTCACTGACGGTCTCTCAAATACCATTGCGTTCAGCGAGCGACTCATCGGTGGCGAGACGCCGGACAGGTATGTGCCGTCGCGTGACATTGCGTACCTGCCGGGCATGATATTTCCCCCACTTCCCGATGAAACGATCGTACTCTGTCGAACGAATGTCTCACCAACTTCCAGTCACTCATCGTTTAGTGGACATGGATGGCTTTTTCATTCCCTAGGTGTAACGACCTATAATCAAATCCTGCCACCGAATTCCACAATACCAGATTGCTCAGGTGGCAGTGGTGGTGGAGCGGGCCTGTATTCGGCAAGAAGTCTGCATCTTGGCGGCTGCCAAACACTTTTAGGCGATGGGTCTGTGAAATTTGTGTCACAATCCATTGATCAGAACGTTTGGCGGGCACTTGGTACGATTGACTCTTCCGATGTTGCACAAATTCCATAATGTGTTTGATATTGATGCCCCCCAAACCGCGATCGAAGGCGATGTCTTTTAACATTCTCCCTGCTGTTTTGCTTCAGCATATCATCGTATTTTCGAGTTACACCGTTGTACTCATGGCAACGTCTGGCTGTGAACAAGGTGAAGCAATGCTAGAGCTCGATTCACACGTTTTTACCGTAGAATACAAGGATGGTGGCGTAAATCAGAAAACCATCGTTCTTAAGAACACCGGAGGTCAAGTCATTAAGATTGTCGATATTTCGCCGAGCTGTTCTTGTACGGTTCCTAAACTTACGCAATGGACACTGGCGCCCGGAGAACGAACGGAACTGATATTGGAAGTCACCAGCCCGGATCTCGGGGATCAGGATGTCGAAGTGGCAATTCACACGAACTCTCTGAAAACTCCTGTTGAAACAGTCTCACTGCATCTGCACGGCCCACCACTAAGTTTGCCACAAATCTGGAAACAGCCACCGGTCACAATGATACGGTTTCCCGAATTGGCCGCATTCACCACGCAGATCGAACTCTCAACCCTTGAAGCTGCCGGAAGCGATCCCTGGATTTTAAATTTGATCGCAGACACGAACATTCCCGCAGATGTTACGAGTACGTTGATCCGAGTTGATAACGATTCAATATTCGGGAAGGATATTGTCACCCGTACGTATACTTTTGAGTTGGAAATCCAACCAAAAATCTTTGAACGATTTAGCTTGCAACTCAGGATCGTTGCTGCAACGAGCGATACAAAAACCACGCTTGGAAATCCCTCATTAATCTGCGATCCGGCCCCCCCGATCCGATGCCTGCCGCAATCGCTACATTTCACGCGAAATGCAGAAACTACTTCTGATAGGATTCTGGTTCTTTCGTCAGATGACGATGAACCATTCGAAGTCGATTTAGACAGCAATCTCCCATTTTGTTCGATTAAGCGGGATGGTGAATCCGAACATACGATTAGCGCAATCTTGGCGCTGCGAATTGCCATTGACTGGGAAAAGGTCCCAGATTCACAAACTGGACCTTTCCAACTCGCACTAAAGACATCGCATCCAAAGTGCGAAGTGGTCAATGTTACATTGGATCTGGCTGGGACGTCCGAATAGAACAAATCTGAACATTGCCAGTAGGGCGTGGGATTCTCAAAACTTCCCAATGCGACGTAGTTGAGCGTTGCGAATCGGGGAAAAAAAACGTCGCAACGTTTACGTTACGACGTTTTGGGGAATGCGATCGACAGGAATCGAACCTGCACGAGTGTTACCTCACATGCTCCTGAAGCATGCGCGTCTGCCAGTTTCGCC